>PEWX01000045.1 GCA_002779995.1 Piscirickettsiaceae bacterium CG07_land_8_20_14_0_80_44_28 | reverse complement strand
TTTAGACCCAAAAACCTGTCAAGTACTTTTTTCATTTATTTTAGGGGTGAATAGTTACGATTATTATTGATTTTTTGTTGTATAAAGCAGTTTGATACTTATAATAACGAAAAGTTAAGTTTATAAAAATCAATTACTTTTTAAGTAAAACATGACATTACAACAACTCGTAAAAAATAAGAGGACGTCATCCTTTGTATTGCACTCGGAACCCTAAACCTAACCACATGACTTCAAATGCACTTGACACGGAAAAACAACAAGAAACAAGTTTAACAACAGGGTTGATCGACTTTGAAGATCCCTTATTAGAGTGCTTGGTTCTTTTTACCAAACTCAATCGACGCCCTTTTTCTAAAGATGCTTTGATTGCGGGTCTGCCGGTCACGTCTGGTAAACGGCTGACACCCGAGTTATTTATTCGAGCGGCTGAAAGAGCCAATATTGTTGCCCGCTTTAAAAAGCGCCAACTTCAAGAAATTTCCCCACTGATTTTACCTTGTATTTTAACGCTCAAAAATAACCAGGCCTGCCTGCTGGAAAAACTCGATTGGGAGAATGATTGCGCAACGCTTGTCCTTTCTGATGCGCCGGACGGTCGCCTGGAAGTCCCCATTGCCAAACTACAGGAAGACTACATTGGCTATGCGGTTTACTTTACAGAAAAGTTTCAACAAGCCTCTAAGAAAGAAAATTTGATTGCCAACCGCAAAGGACACTGGTTTTGGCACACCTTCTGGGATAACCGTGCCGTCTATCGGGATGTCATCATCGCTTCAATCGTCATTAACTTGTTTGTGCTGGCAAATCCGTTATTTGTCATGAATGTTTATGATCGAATTGTTCCCAATAATGCGATTGAGTCTTTATGGGTATTAGCGATTGGCATTAGTGTTGTTTATCTTTTTGACATTTTATTGAAATTTTTACGGTCTTATTTCTTGGAAATCGCCGCGAAAAAAAGTGATGTCATTCTGTCCTCCAAGCTGTTTGAGCAAACACTGGGCTTAACCATGGCAAACCGTCAAGGCTCGATAGGCGCCTTTGCCAACAACCTAAAAGAGTTTGACAGCATTCGTAATTTTTTTACGTCAGGCACCATTGCTTCGATTGTCGATCTTCCTTTTGTGCTCATCTTTTTATCGGTTATTTTCTTTATCGCCGGGCAGATTGTATGGGTGCCGATTGGGATTGTTCTTGTCATTTTGGCTTACAGTTTTATATTAAAAAAACCCATTCAAAAAAGTATTGAAGCCTCTTATGAGGCCTCCTCTCAGAAAAATGCTGTCCTCATCGAAACCTTATCCGCAATGGAAACGATCAAATCGCTGGGCGTTGAGGCGCATTCTCAATGGAAATGGGAACAAGCTGTTGGCCAAATCGCCAAAGCCAGTTTAAAATCAAAAATGCTGCAAAGCTCCATTGGCCGCATGACCGGGTTTATGCAGCAAATCAGCACCGTCCTAATTATTATTGCCGGCGTCTATTTAATCAAAGACGGTGATCTAACCATGGGGGGCTTGATCGCCACCGTGATGCTCAGTCAAAGAGCCATTGGTCCGATGGGGCAGTTTGCTAATCTAACCTCCTCCTATCAACAAACCAAAACCTCATTAGATGCACTCAATGCACTGATGTTGCAAGAAGTGGAACGCCCATCCAATAAGCGCTTTATTCAACATCCAATTTTCGAAGGCACCATTGAATTTATTGATGTTAAATTTACTTATCCTGGAGAAAGTAAGCCTGCTTTAAATGGCGTTTCCTTTAAGATTGAAAAAGGGGAAAAAGTCGGCATTATTGGTAAAATGGGCTCCGGAAAATCCACCGTTGAAAAATTGATATTAGGATTCTACCCAATCGATTCAGGAACGATCTTAATTGATGGGATTGATATCAGCCAGCTAGATCCTGCCGAATTACGACGTAATATCAACTATGTCCCTCAAGATGTCACCCTCTTTCGCGGTGATGTTCGCGAAAATATTGCTTACAGAGCGCCCTATGTTGAAGATTCCGAAGTGCTTAGAGCAGCCAAATTAGCCGGGGTAGATGACTTTATTAAGACGCATCCTGCAGGTTACAGTTTGCCCATCAACGAAGGCGGAACCTCTCTTTCCGGTGGCCAGCGTCAGAGTATTGGGGTGGCACGTGCACTGTTACTTCAAGCGCCTATTTATCTATTTGATGAACCCACCAATGCGATGGATGCAAAAACTGAACAAACCATGATAGAGCGATTAAAGAAAAATACCCTTCCCAATACCAGCATTGTGGTAACGCATAAAATGAGTCTATTACAGCTCGTGGATCGGTTAATCGTCATGAATAACGGCAAAATCATAGCTGACGGCCCTAAATCGACAGTACTTGAAGCGCTCAAAACAGGGCGGATAAACAAATGAGCGATCCTAACCCAACGCTCGCAGAAATCGAACGGATGAGAAATGCTAAAGGTGAGACTGACAAGCAAATGATTGCGCAAAACTCGACCTCTGCAAAAAAGAAACAGCAGACACTTGATGAAAGTGATTTGGAGTTTATGTCCAGTCTGAGTCAGGCAGCATTAGAAAAGCCCACCCTTAAATCGCAATTAATGGTTTGGGTGATTTTTGTTGTACTCATCTGGCTACTGATCTGGGCAAACATGGCTGAACTGGATAAAATTGTCCGAGGCGAAGCTAAGGTCGTCCCGTCCTCTAAAATTCAGGTTGTCCAAAACCTAGAGGGCGGCATTATTGAAAGCATTAATGCCCATTCCGGGGACGTGGTCACCAAAGGGCAAATCCTGCTCAAACTGGACAATACCCAATTTTCAAGTTCTTTTGGTGAAACCGCATCCCAACTTTACGACTTACAAGCACAAGCATCTCGCCTCTCTGCTCAAGCCAATAATACCCAATTCACCGTAGCGGTATCCGACAGTGACCCTGAAATGAAAGCGATATTTGAACGGGAAAAAACACTCTACGAGCACCAATTACAGCAACTCAAAACCACCCAGCGAATTTTGAACGAAAAAGTTATACAGAGCCAATCAGAGCTTGATGAAGCTTATAACCAATTTAAGCAGCTTTCTAAATCTTATGATTTACTCAAACAAGAAATCAACATTATGGAACCACTGGTAAAACAGGGCATTGCATCTGAAGTGGAATTATTAAAATTAAGACGTGAAGCGAATGATGCTTATTCTTTGCTGAAAACCACAGAAAATTCCATTCCACGTTTAAAATCGGTTATCAAAGAAGCTCAGAGCACCAAACTTGAAGCAGAGCAAAAATTTCGAAATGAAGCACGCCAAGAGCTTAATAGCGTTTTAGCCAAGCTGTCTCAACTTCAGAGCACTAAGCTGGCATTAGAAGATCGGGTACGTCGCACCAATATCACCTCTCCCGTCAACGGTACCATCAGTGAACTCTTGGTGAGCACAATTGGAGAAGTTGTGCAACCTGGCAGCGATATTGTTAAAATCGTCCCTATGGATGATTCATTGGTGTTGGAAACTAAAATTTTACCGGCTGATATTGGATTTTTAACCCCCGGCTTAAAAGCCAAAGTTAAATTTACCGCTTATGATTTCGCTATTTACGGGGGGTTAGAGGGGGTGGTTGAAAAAATATCCGCTGACACCATCCAAAATGAAGAAGGTGACAGCTTCTATATCGCACGTATTAAAACGGATAAAAACACCTTAGGAACAGAAGAAAATCCTTTACCGCTTTTGCCCGGTATGATGGCCACGGTTGATGTCATTGTCGGTAAACACACCGTATTGGATTATTTACTGAAACCGATTATTAAAGCTCAAGAACTCGCTCTAAGGGAGTCTTAATGCAATACCTTAAACGCACCTTGCCGACGCCATAAACGGATGCAACCATGACGATAAAACAGTTGCAACTTTATGTTCAAGACCCTCAGGCTTTGAAAAACTGGTCTAATGTGACCTCATACCCTAAAAAAATTCTCTATTCTTTACAGCTTTCAGCCAATGACTATCCGATTAATGAAAACTTATTGCTTATTCAGCGCCTTCCGGATGGAAGCAATCAATTAGAAATCGAAAATTTACTCCAACAACACTACTCTATCCTGTTATTTTCGAATGTTCCTTCTGCTCAAGAAGGCATGCAGTGGTTTCAAAAAGGGATTAAAGGCTATTTGAATACATTTGCCCATCCTGATAGAATCGAACAAGCTGTGCATACCATTTTATCGGGCAATATCTGGTTAGGGCAGAGCGTTATGCAATCCATGATTGACGCCATTTCCGAACAGGTATCGTCAAATAATGACGGTTGGAAAACAGCGTTAACTGAGCGTGAAATCGAAACCGTTCAAGGTATTTTAGCAGGCAAAAGCAACTTGGAAATTGCCAATCAAATGGACATTAGTGAGCGAACGGTTAAAGCGCATGTCCACAATATACTGGAAAAATTAAATGCAAAAGATCGTTTGAATCTGGTTATTAAAATCCAAAACTGGTCCAGAGAAGAGGATTAAAAATAGGTTATTGAATGAAGAAATTTCTATTTATCATGCTCTTTTGGACAGGATTTAGCCTATTAGGGGTTTCACAACCGCTGTATGCGTTGTCGCTATCACAAGCCATTGAAGATGCGATTATCAATAATCCGG
Source organism: Piscirickettsiaceae bacterium CG07_land_8_20_14_0_80_44_28 (assembly GCA_002779995.1). Taxonomy (GTDB): domain Bacteria; phylum Pseudomonadota; class Gammaproteobacteria; order Thiomicrospirales; family Thiomicrospiraceae; genus Hydrogenovibrio. The sequence goes on along the minus strand of PEWX01000045.1, from coordinate 26,289 downwards.
AATTCCGCCAAGAAGTCAAAGCCTATCAAGCCATTGAAGCCGAAGTGGCTTCTGCAAAAGGGGGCTACTATCCCGTCATTGATTTAAGTGCCGGGATCGGATATGAGGAAGTGAATACCCCTATCACCAATAGCAGTGGATTGATGCGCAGGGAAACGGCCGTTCGACTGACCCAAAATTTATTTGAAGGCTTCTCAACCGAATCAGAAATTAAGCGTTTGAGCTATCGCATGGATGCCCAAGGATACCGTGCTCAGACAGCTGCCAACGATATTGCACTTAAAATGGCACAAGCTTATATTAGTTTACTTCGAGACAAAGAGCTCATGGAGCTGGCCGACAGTAACCTGAACACCCATATCAAACTTTTGGATCAAATCGAAAAACGCACTGCAGCCGGCATGGGAAACCAAGTCGAAGTCGATCAAGCCAAGGCACGTCTCGCTTTGGCACAAGCCAATTTTGCGACCGCTAAAAATAACTATTTTGATGCCAGATCTGCTTTTCATCGTGTGTTAGGCCGTGCACCCGATGAAACGCTTATCAAGCCAAAATTTCATTACCCCTTACCCAAAACGCTGGAAGAAGCCACTAATACGGCTTTGATTGATCACCCCACAATGCAATCTGCCAATGCCGATATAATTGAAAGTAAAATGCAATTTAAAACGGCCAACCGCCCTAACTACCCTCGAATTGATTTAGAGGTTCAAAAAACCTTTGATGAAAATACCGGAGGCTACAAAGGGAAAAACGAAAATTTTCAAGCAATGATTCGGTTACGCTACAACCTATACAATGGGGGTAAAGACTCAGCACGACTGACCCAGACAGCCCGTCAATATCAACAGGCCACAGAAATCCGTAACAATACACGTCGCCAAGCCATCGAAAACCTACGCTATGCCTGGAATGCGCACAAATATATCACGGAACAGCTCGAATTCAACAACCAACATATTAAACTCACCTTCCAAACGCTCAGTGGCTATCGCAAACAATTTAGCCTAGGGCGTCGCTCGCTTTTAGATTTACTCAATACCGAAAACGAATACGTCAATGCTTTGAGAACACTCATCACCAACGAATCGGATCAACTGATTGCAAAATACCGCATTTTAGCGGCAACCGGTCACTTAATGAATGCTTTGGATATCGACTATCCATTTATTCAAATTTTAGACGAAGAAAACGGCATTCAATAATAAAACCGTTATCGCGAACCGACTCAAAACGTCCTTCCAGCGATATCAATCAATGTTTAAGCTCAACGCAAAATACCACTGAGCTGTCCCCATTAAAATAACCCCTATCCCAGCCAATCTTCGGGCAAGTAAATTACGAGATAAACGGGTAAAGAAAAATGCAAAACTTCCCATTAACAATAAATTCGGCAAGGTTCCTAACCCAAATGCCAACATCAGCAAACCACCTTGTAATGCTCCGCCGGCGCTTAATGCCATAATCAACATACTGTAAACTAGACCACAGGGTAACCACCCCCAAACCGATCCATAAAGCCAGGCCTGGTAAATATTTTGCACCGGAATTGCCTTTTTGGTAAGGGGGGCTAAGTGGCGCCAGACACCTTTCCCCAGGCGCTCAATAAACACAATACCATTCCACCACCCGCCTAAATAAAGGCCTAACGCCACCATAAAACCGCCAGCGATCATCTGCAAAGTCAATTGCACGGGCAAAAAAGTGGTTAATGAAATCAATGAATGACCCAACCAACCGAATAAGCTTCCCAGCAAAGCATAACTGGTAATACGCCCGGCATTATAGCCCAGTTGATATGGAAACATTTTCCACCAGCTCAATTGAACTTCAGGCTTTAAGTTAAACGTTAATCCACCAACCACACCACCACACATTCCGAGACAGTGCACCCCACCCAAAAGTCCAACGACCAACGCGGTTAAATAGATAGACTCCATCATCTCTGTTGCAAATCCAGTGATCGATAGGATATCGCTTCGGCCAAATGCTGAACCGTCACATTTGATTCTTGCGCCATATCAGCAAGCGTTCGGCTAACGCGCAATAATCGATGATACCCCCGAGCCGACAAACCCAGTCGATTCACTGCTTGTTTGAGTAGGGCTTGTGCCGTCCCATCTAAAACGACCTGAGACTCCAGTTGTTTGACCGTTAAATGCGTATTCAAGCAACCTTGCCGGTGCCACTGCAACTGTTGACAATCGCTGACTCTTTGCCTGACTTCAGCACTGGTTTCGACATCTTGTTGCTGATAATTTTGACCACTCAAAGCCTCATAATTCACCGCTGGGATTTCCAGATGGCAGTCAATACGATCTAATAAAGGGCCGGAAATCTTGCGTAAGTATTTTAAAATTTGCTCTGGGGTATCATGACAACGACCTTGCTCATCGTCGGGGAAAAAACCGCTGGGACTCGGATTCATCGCACAAATGAGCTGTACATTCGCTGGAAACCGAACCTTTTGATTAACCCGAGAAATCTCAACATGACCCGTTTCCAGCGGTTCACGTAAAGCTTCTAAAACCGTTCGATTAAATTCAGGGAGTTCATCTAAAAACAAAATAGAATGGTGTGCCATTGAAATCGCACCCGGCTTGGGCTGAGCACCACTTCCCCCGCCAACCATTGCCGCAGCAGTTGCCGTATGATGGGGTTGTACCAAATGGCGATGGAAAAAGTGCTCTGCCACCACCGTCTCTCCCGCCACGGAACGAATGGATGCTGCCTCAATGGCTTGCGATTGTGTTAACTCAGGCAAAATGGTCAATAACCGAGATGCCAGCATACTTTTCCCCGCGCCTGGCGGCCCAACCATCAATAATGAATGCCCTCCTGCCGCACACATTTCCAATACTCGCTTAGCTTGTTGCTGCCCTCGAATATCTGACAAATCCAGTTCATAGTCGGGTAGCTTAGGAGAAATGCCAACCGGACCCACCAGCGGTTGCCCCTGCACTAAAAATTGACACACTTCTAACAAATGCTCGGCAGCCAACACAGGTGCATCGTCAATTAAACTGGCTTCGACTAAATTAGCTTTGGGAATAATAAGCGTTCTCTGCTCAGATTTTGCCTGAATGACGGCAGGTAAAATACCGGGAACCGGTCTTAAACTGCCATTTAATGCGAGTTCACCTAAAAACTCATAAGATTCAAGTTGCGATGCCGACTCAACCAATTGTCCGGTTGCTTGTAGTATCCCCAATGCAATGGCCAAATCATATCGCCCACCCTGTTTAGGCGTGTCAGCCGGAGCCAAATTAATGGTCATACGTTTGGGGGGCAACACAAAGCCACTGCTTAACAAAGCGCTTCTGACTCGGTCACGACTTTCCTTAACGGAGGTTTCCGGCAATCCAACCAACGAAAGGCTCGGCAAACCATTGGTGCTATGCACTTCGACCTGAATTTCAGGGGCTTGTATACCGAGCACTGCACGAGAATAAAGTGTCGCATACTGTCCGGTATTTTGATTCATATAATGACGAGACTAACCCTTATCCGCTAATTGTTTTTCAAGCTCTGACACTTGTTTTTCCAGCGCTTCAAGTTTGGCACGAGTTTTTGCCAAAACCGCTTTTTGGATGTCAAACTCTTGCCGGGAAACCAAATCCATTTTTTCAAACTGAACACTCAGGGTTTGTTTTAAATTTGCTTGTATATTCTTCGGGATTTTACCGAGTCCGGGTGGGAAAACTTGGGTGATCGCCTCCACAAAAGACTCAAGCTGCTGTGCATTCACCATGACTAACTCCTAACGGTTAAAAAATAGGTCTTCAATATACCCCATTCGCATCAAATTTTCTATTGCAACTCTAGGGTTTGCTGTTTAAGCAGTGTAGAATAAAGCAAATTTAACTTAAAAAGGGAAGGCTATGCTTATTGATATTAAAGATGCGCCGGATAAAGCGCAACGCATCTTTGTTCAGCTAATCGATGTGTTTGAAGAACAAGAAATCAATCCAACCCCGTTAAACTACTATATTTGGTATCAATATTACAAAGGCAGCAACCCTAAGTTTCGTCAAGAAATGGATGCTGCGCTACAAGACCCCTTTGGTTACAATGACCGTCTCGGTCGTCGGCTTTACGACGAATATTTTGCAGAAGATGAAGGCACGAATGATTTTGATCGCGCGTTAAAACGGCTAGTTGGCTCAGTTGTCAAACGCATGAATGCTTGGAGCCAAAAACTGGACAAGCATACCCAAGAACTCGACCAAAACCTTCAGACACTTTCGGATAAACCGATGGATGCTGAAAGTCTCAAACAACTGACCAGCAACATGCTCAATACCGCCTCCTCCATGAAGCAATCCAGCGAAGAATTTCAACAAGAAATGAAAGAAAGTAATACTGAAATTGCACGTTTGCGCAAAGAACTGATTGAAGCCAAAGCAGAAACCCTAACGGATGAATTAACCGAACTGGGGAACCGTAAAGCTTTTAACAACACCCTGCAAGACCTCATTGAACAAAACCCCGACAACCCGGAAAGCTTGATACTGATCTTAACCGATATCGACCACTTTAAGCGCTTTAACGACACCTTTGGTCACTTGGTGGGTGACAGTGTTTTACGCTATTATTCAAACATTATGAAGAAGACCAAACAAGAAAATGACTCGGTTTGTCGCTACGGCGGTGAAGAGTTCGCCATATTAATGTCCCATAGTTCTCTTGAAAAAGGATTGGAGCGTGCTGAAAAAATTCGTCATACTTTAGAAAATGCAGTGCTCAAACGCAAAGATTCTGAAAAAACACTCGGCACCATCACCGCTTCTTTTGGGGTTGCCAGCTATAAAGGAACGGAAATTGAAACCATTGACGACTGGATTAAACGGGCTGATGATGCCCTTTATAAAGCAAAAAGCAATGGTCGAAATCAAGTGGTGAGCGAAGCGGAACTCAGTCGAGCAACGGATGTCAAAAAATAGCCAGGCCTGGCTATTTTTTCACCCGCATCAATAACGTATCTGCCCCTAAAGCTCTTAAAACATTTCGCTGTTTATTCAGTTCTAACCGATCATGAAAGGGGCCGGATCTTAATCGATAATAACGATCCGTTTTAATAAGGGTTAGTGCCAATGTTTGTTCATCTGCTTGCAAACGCTCCAACTCCTGTTGGGCTGCCGTTTCTGACCCAAATGTACCTGCAACAATATAATAAGGCTCTGACAGTTTGACCGGAATCGGGTCTGCATCCACCACCACCTCTGTTTGAGCCAGTCCCTGATAAAAGGTATATCGAATCGATTTCTCGCCTTCAACTGCCGGCATTGGGAGGCTTTCTACCACCAAAGGCGCCACCTTCGCAGCCAGTTGAGGCTGTTGAGAAGCAGGAACACGAAGGCTATCTGCTACAACGGATGTCAAAACTTCCTCATCAGACGCTTCTGAAGCCGATTTAAGCCCTTGATTCGAAAAATGTTGGGCAATCCAATAACCCAAAATCAACACCAAGGTCAACACCACCACCAGGGTCATTAAGCGCTTGTGTCCAAATTTTGATTCTGATTCAGCTGGTTGCTGTGTCTGAACCTGCGAACGGCGTTTATAAGGTTTGCGCTTAGAGGGGCCATGTCGATAATCTCGAGTTGCGCGTTTCATTTTTTTGATCCTAACATCACATTTTTTCCGGCGCCGAGACACCCAGCACCTTTAAACCATTTTGCAAAACTTGCTGAACCGCTAAGATCAAGGTTAAACGCGCATTGCGTAAGGCATCTTGCTCAACAATAAATTGACTGGCATTATAATAACTGTGCAACCCTTGCGCTAAGGATTTTAAATAATAAGCAATCTGATGGGGTTCATAAGCCAAAGCCGCGCGCCTAATCATTTCAGGATATTGCGCTAACAAGCTGGCCAAATCGGTTTCCGCTTCATCTATCAATAACTGCAATCCGGCCAAGCCCTGTTTTACATCAACCGCCATGCCTGCTTCGGTAGCCTTCGACAATACCTGGCAAATCCGCGCATGGGCATACTGAATGTAATAAATAGGGTTCTCATTCGACTTAGACTTTGCCAAATCCAAATCAAAGTCCATATGTTGTTCTGATTTACGTTGTACATAGAAAAACCGCGCAGCATCAGATCCCACCTCTACGCGCAGTTCTCTTAAGGTCACAAATTGACCCGATCGCGTTGACATCGCCAACTTTTCGCCGCCCCGATACAAAATAGCAAACTGCACCAGTAGCACTTCAAGCGCATCCGCATTGGTATCCATAGCCTGCATTGCGGCTTTAACACGCGGGACATAGCCGTGATGGTCAGATCCCCAAATATCGATCAATCGATCAAAACCTCTTTCCAGCTTATTAAAGTGATAGGCTATATCCGAAGCAAAATACGTCTTAATGCCATTATCTCTGACCACCACTCTGTCTTTTTCATCGCCATAGTCAGTCGATTTAAACCACAGAGCACCGTTTTTTTCATAAATTTTGCCGGAAGCCTGCAATTTTTCAAGCGCCGCATCTATCACACCCGAATCCATTAAAGACCTTTCCGAAAACCAATTTTCGAAATGCACCCCAAAACCCGCCAAGTCTTCACGGATATCCGCCAAAATCGTCTCTAAAGCTAAATCAAAAACATGACGATAAGCCGCTTCGCCCAATAGCGATTTTGCCCGAGCAATCAAATCATCAATATGCGCTTCCTTATCCCCGGTGACCGCACCGGACGGCCGTTTCTGCTCATCTTCACGGATACCGATAAAAATATTGTCTGCTGAATGGCGAAGCGATTCACCCTTGCTTTCATAAAGGGTTTGAGCAATATCAAAAACATAATCGCCTTTATAACCATTACTCGGGAAGTCCAGTGTTTCTCCACAATACTGGCAATAACGCAACCAGGTTGACGTTGCCAAAATATCCATTTGGCGACCCGCATCATTTACATAATATTCACGCGAAACCTCAAACCCTGCCGTTTCCAAAAGCTGTGCAACACTGGCGCCGTAAGCCGCGCCGCGGCCGTGCCCGACATGTAAAGGCCCCGTAGGATTTGCTGAAACATACTCCACCAATACCGACTGTCCCTGGCCAACATTGCACTTGCCAAATTCAGATCCCGCCGAAAGAACCTCCGCAACCACATCTAATTTTGCCGTTTCATTCATAAAGAAATTAATAAAGCCGGGCCCTGCAATCTCAACTTTCACCACACTTTTGGCCTCAGGCAGCCGTTCCACAATCATTTCCGCAATGGTACGCGGAGGTTTCCCCAGTTGCCTGGTTAACATCATCGCCAAATTGGTTGCAAAATCACCGTGGGCTTTATCGCGGGTATTTTCCACAGTGACAGATGGGTCAGCATCTGCGGGCAAAAGACCTTGCTGTTTTAAATCGGCCAAAACATTGACTAATAACTCTGCCACCTGGTGCTTCATGATCATGCTATCTCTTTTATTAAAATTAAATTTATTTTACGCTTTAACGGTTTTTTTAGCGGGCGCTTTTTTAGGCGCTGATTTTTTCGCCGGGGCTTTTTTCGTTGCGGACTTTTTAGCGGGGGCTTTTTTTGATTTTGCAGCCGAACGACCTCGCTTTTTGGGTTCAGGGGCTTCTTCTAAGCGCTTAACACACTCCTCAAAGCTTAGACTTAACGGATCTTCATCTTTTTTAATTTTGGCATTTTTCTTGGTTGCTTCATCGGTAATATAAGGCCCCCAACGCCCTTTCAAAATCTTGACGCCCGTGTCTTTAAAAACCTTAATAATTTTTTCTGCTTCAGTGACGATTTTTGCTTCAACCAAAGCCACCGCCTCATCCAAAGTAATGCTCAGTGGATCGGTTCCTTTAATGGGCGCATATTTTTTTGTACCATACTCCAAATAAGGCCCAAATGGCCCCTGTTTAGCAATAATCACTTGACCTTTTTCAACCGAAAACACGGTTCCGTCAACAGCCGTGGCAGCAAAAGACTCAGGCATTTCACCCACTTCTCTGGGCAATTTAAACAACTCCACTGCCTCATCCAGCTTCAAGGTATCCATCTTTTGGCCAGGCATTAAACTGGCAAAAGTCGGTTTTTCCTCATTTTCACCATCTCCCAACTGCACATAAGGACCAAAACGCCCAATCTTCACAAACATCGGTTTACCCGTTTTGGGGTCTGTCCCCAATAGTCTTGCCTGCCCGGCTTCTTCACGGGAAACATCCTCTGCGGCAACCACCTTAGGATGAAATTGGCTGTAAAACTTTGTCAGCATCTGTTGCCAAGACTCTTTACCCTGGGCGATCACATCAAACTCTGACTCCACCATTGCGGTAAATTGATAGTCTAAAACATCCCCAAAATGCTTCACTAAGAAACTGGTGACGATGCCGGCAATATCCGTTGGAAACAGTTTGTTTTTTTCAGTGCCCGTCATTTCCGAAAGCACTTCTTGGTCAATCTTTGTGGATGACAAGGTCAATTGTCGGTAATCTCGAGGCGTGCCTTCTCGATCTTCCTTTACCACATAGCCTCTTTGCTGAATGGTATCGATAGTCGGCGCATAAGTGGATGGCCTGCCAATGCCCATTTCTTCTAGCGTTCGAACCAAACTGGCTTCATTGTAGCGAGCTGGCGCGCGTGAAAAACTTTGGCGCGCCGTCAACTCCCCTAATTTCAAGTGTTGCCCAACGGTCATCGGAGGCAATTGACTCGACTTGGCATCATCGTCCAAATCGTAAACTTTCAAAAATCCTTCAAAGGTAATCACTTCTCCTTTGGCCGACAATTTCTCTTTTGGCAAGCCGCTGATGGCAATATCTACAGTTGTACGCAAAAATTGTGCGTCGGTCATTTGCGATGCCATCGCTCTCCGCCAGATTAATTGATACAAGCGTTGCTCATTACGCTCTCCATTAACCGTGCTGAGCGAAAATTCGGTTGGCCGAATTGCTTCATGAGCTTCTTGAGCATCGGCATTTTTGGTTTTATAGCGGCGGGTTTGCGCAAACTTTTCTCCATACTGATTCACGATGGTACTACGCGCCTTTTGAATCGCTTCATCCGACAAATTCAGCGAATCGGTACGCATATAGGTAATTTTGCCTGACTCATATAACCGTTGCGCAACCATCATGGTTTGTTTGACAGAAAACCCGAGCTTAGCTGCGGCTTCCTGTTGCAATGTAGACGTGGTAAACGGGGGCTTGGGCGACTTTTTTGCGGGTTTTTCTTCGAGATTCCCAACCGTTAACTGACTCGATTGCACCGCTTGCAAATAGGCTAAAGCTTCCGCTTCGCTTTTAAAGGTTGCATTGCGTTTAACGTCAACCGTGCCAAGCTGTTTTTGTTGGGCATCTAAAATTACCAACTGCCCCTGAAGGCGGTAAACCACTTCCGGGGTAAAGGCGTCAATTTCACGCTCGCGCTCTACTATCAAACGCACGGCTACCGACTGTACTCGACCGGCAGACAAGCCTGTACGAATTTTTTTCCAAAGGATCGGTGACAGTTCAAACCCGACAATTCGATCTAAAATACGCCTTGCTTGTTGTGCGTCAACCAAGTCCATATCGACCAGACGCGGTTCGGCAATGGCTTTTTGAATCGCCGTCTGAGTGATTTCATGAAACACGATTCGCTTGGTTTCCTTCACATCCAGATTTAACGCTTCCGCCAAATGCCAAGCGATGGCTTCCCCTTCGCGATCCTCATCCGTCGCCAACCAGACGGTTTCGGCAGTCTTCGTTAGTTTTCGCAATTCGGCAACGGTTTTTTTCTTATCTGCAGAAATCTCATAATTGGGTAAAAAGCCATGATCAATATCAATTCCCATACCTTTTTTTTGAATATCGCGAATATGACCATAACTTGAGCGCACGGTAAATCCCTTACCTAAATACTTTTCAATGGTTTTTGCTTTTGCCGGTGACTCTACTATTACCAAATTCGTCATCATCGTTGTCTCTTAAGTGTGCATTGCCAAGTTCAAGTTAGCAATTGAAGTTTGTTACTAAACCTGATTACTTTTTTAAGGGTGCAAAAAAAATGCTTGAATTGCAACTCTTTTATCTGAAGCGGATTAATTGCGGCGCATTCTACCGCTAAATTTAAAAATTACCAAATAAACCGAAGCAGACCTTAACGCAAGCGTCGCCAACGTCCTGCTGAGAGCGCTTCGACTTCGCCTTGCAATTCCAACATTAATAGCTCCGCTTGTAATTGCGCAACACCCCAGCCTGTTAAGTTGACCAACTCGTCCAAACCGATGGGATCAAAATCCAAGTGTTTCATCAGCAAACCCGATGATTTATTTTGTTGCGAAGCGGCCGGGGCGGAAACCTCCGAAAAATTCAACTCCGATTGCAACATTGCCGATAACTCTTCCAAAATATCTTGACCGGATTCCACCAGCTTTGCGCCTTGACGGATCAATTGGTGACAGCCTTTGACCTGGGGGTTATGAATGGAACCGGGGACGGCAAAAACCTCTCTATCTTGTTCTAAAGCCGTTCTGGCGGTAATCAGTGAACCGCTTTTTAGCGCTGCCTCCACGACCAATGTCCCCACACTTAAACCGGAAATAATCCGATTACGTTGAGGAAAATGATGTGCCAGAGGTTTCACGCCTAATGGATATTCAGAAATCATCGCGCCGGACTCGGCAATCTGTCTCGCCAAATCACGATTGGTTGCCGGATAAACTCGATCCAATCCGGTCGCCACCACCGCGATGGTCGTCCCACTGGATTGATTGGCATCGGCATTCAAGGCTTTCAAAGCACCTTCATGCGCAGCCTTATCAATCCCGGAGGCCAGTCCACTGGTCACCACCAACCCCACACTCGCTAAATAGTGGGCAAAATCGCTGGCAATCAAACGCCCCGTTTTAGAGGCATTACGACTGCCGACAATCGCCAATTGTGGCTGAGACAGCAACTGAATATCTCCCCGCACATATAATAACAGTGGCGGATCGCTAATTTGCTTCAATAACGGTGGATAATGGCTCTGTTGCCAAGTCACGATGGCCTGGTTCGGTTGCTGTGTCCACTCAATCGCCTGATCCACTTTTTTCGGTTTTTCAGCATCCAACCACTTCTCCATCTGCTTAGGCGTCAAAATCTGTGACTGTTGCCAGGCCGAGTCAGAAGCCGCTAAAGCTTGCTCAAGACTGCCAAAATAACGCTCAATTTGTGCAATTTGTTTAAACCTCACTTGCGCAAAATGCAGGTTCAATCCTTGTTTTAAGGTGTCTAAGTCAGACATAAGCCATTCAATCCGTTATAATTCTCTTAGCAAAAACCAGATACAATCCATTTTTGTCGGCACACAGTGTCGTGCCCACAAAGGTCTTTTAAACCCTTAAAAAGTATACTCGTTATTATGGACAAACTCGACATCGTTCTCTACCCTGACACAGGTCTGAGAGAGACTTGCCACCCCATTCCGGAAATGACCGATGCGTTAGATCGGCTCATTGATGAGATGTTCTACACCATGTATGATGCTCCCGGCATCGGCTTGGCAGCGCCTCAAGTTGCTGTACAACAACGCCTAATCGTGGTTGATGTGTCTGAATCAAAAGATCAACCCATCGCATTATTAAACCCGGAAATTCTCAACAGTGCGGGCAAGATCACCTGGGAAGAAGGCTGCTTATCCCTCCCGGGAATTTACGCCAAAGTGAACCGTCCTTCAGAAATCTTAGTCCGCGGTATGGATCGGGATGGCAACCCCATTGAATTTGAAGCGCAAGATCTCTTAGCAGTCTGTATTCAACATGAAATTGACCATCTGAATGGCACACTGTTTATTGACCATTTATCAACTTTAAAACGTACCCGCGCCATTCAAAAGTTTAAAAAGGAAATGGCTCAAGATGCCAATTAACAAAACGCCGACTGCCAAGCGACGCCCCCTTAACATTATATTTGCCGGTACGCCAGAGTTTTCGGTGCCAGCATTACAGACCTTATTAAACTCTGTGCACCATGTCATTGCAGTCTATACACAACCGGATCGCCCTGCCGGCAGAGGCCGTAAATTAACCGCCAGCCCGGTAAAACAATTGGCATTGCAAGCCGACCTGCCAGTTTATCAACCCGATTCACTCAAAACGACCGAAGCTCAAGCGGCTTTAGCCGAACTCAATGCCGATGTAATGATTGTGGTGGCTTATGGGTTAATCCTGCCCAAAACCGTTTTAGAAATGCCAACCTATGGCTGCCTAAACATTCACGCCTCTTTATTACCCAGATGGCGCGGCGCAGCACCTATCCAAAGAGCCATTCAAATGGGTGATTCCGAAACTGGCGTGACCATTATGCAAATGGATGAAGGGCTCGACACAGGTGCAATGCTCACCACGCTAACCACGCCCATCCGACCGGAAGATACCGCACAAAGCTTACATGACCGCCTCAGCCAACTCGGATCAGAAGCCCTGATGCAAACATTGGATGCCTTACAGGCAGATGCATTAAAACCCATTCCCCAACCCACTGATGCCGTCACCTATGCAGAAAAACTCACTAAAGCAGAGGCAGAAATTGATTGGAAGGCACCAGCGGTTGACATTGTCCGTCAAATCCACGCATTTAACCCTTGGCCGGTCGCTTTCAGCTATTTTCAAGGGCAACCCCTGCGGATTTGGCAAGCCACCCTAGGGCAAAAAACCCTTAAAAAACCACCAGGCCTGGTCATTTCTGTGACCAAACAAGGCATTGAAGTGGCCGCCGGAAAAGGTTCTTTATGGATTACTCAGTTACAACCTGCCGGCAAAAAAGCCATGTCCGCTTATGATTTTGCTCAAGCTCGCCAGCTCATCGGTCAAGCATTTGGGATCAATGATGACGACAACTGATTCTCGCTTTATTGCTTTAAAAATCTGTCTCACGGTTATTGACCAAGGGCGTTCACTTAGCCAGTCCTTAAATGAGGGCTTGGCGCAATTTAAAGATCGTCGCGAAAGAGCCTTTGCCCAAAACTTGGTGCTGGGCACCTTACGGTGGCAACTTCGTCTTGAAGCCATTCGCGAACAGTTACTCAGCAAACCGCTCAAAGCCAAAGATGCCGACCTTAACCAATTAATTTGTATAGGACTGTATCAAATTTTATATATGGACACCCCGGAACATGCCGCCGTTTCTGAAACGGTTCAACTCACCGGCCGCCTCAAAAAACCTTGGGCCAAAGCGCTAATCAATGGCGTTCTAAGAAATTTTTTGCGAGATCAAGATAAGATTTGTACTGAAGTTGATAAAAAGCCGGCCTATTGCTATTCGCATCCACAATGGTTTACCAAAGCCATGCGCCAAAGCTACCCTAACGACTGGCAGGCGATTTTAACCGCCAACAATCAACCCGCCCCCTTAACATTAAGAGTAAATCCCGTTCAACAAACGCCTGAAAACCTGATACAACAGTTATCAGATGTTGGCATCAGTGCAACGCGACACGCCTACGCGCCACAAGGTATTATTCTGGCGCAAAGTACCGACATTACCCGATTACCAACCTATGAAACAGGGGGATTTAGTGTTCAAGATGGCGCCGCACAATTGGCCGCACACCTGCTGAATCCGCAACCCCACGACACTCTATTAGATGCCTGCGCGGCGCCGGGTGGCAAAACCACGCATTTATTGGAATTAACGCACAACCAAGCACAGGTTTATGCCTTAGAAAAGGATCCCGGCCGAATTGAGCGCCTAACAGACAATTTGCATCGTTTGAATCTTCATGCTGAAATTGCCGCTGGAGATGCAGCGGATTTAACGGAACTTTGGCCGGATATTCAATTCGATAAAATCCTATTGGATGCCCCCTGTTCTGCGACAGGTATTATTCGCCGCCATCCCGACATTAAATGGCACCGCACCCTAGAAGACATCAGCGCACTGACCCACTTGCAAGCACAAATTTTAAAATCCGTCTGGAGCAGACTCAAACCTGGCGGGCAATTGCTCTATGCCACTTGTTCAGTTTTACCCCAGGAAAACCGTTTACAAATGACTCAATTTTTAGCCGAGACCGAAGATGCAACCGAAGCACCTTACCGGATCAACCAACACCCCATCACCTTAAGCACAGGATTAGGCGCTCCAGGTCTTCAATTATTACCAGGCCTGGCCGATATGGATGGTTTTTATTACTGCTTACTCCAGAAGGATGTTTAGCGGATGAATACCACACAACGCCTTTGGTTAAAAGCGTTATCCCTTGTGGTGATTTTCGGCATGCCAACCGCGCAAGCCGACATTCAAGTTCTGTCTCTCAATGATTATCAAGTGAATCAGCAATTGGTATTAGACGCGACGATTGACATCAACCTCGCACCACTTATTATCGAAGCCGTCAACCATGAAGTACCTTTGACGTTTACCACCGAAATCGAGCTGAATGAACGTTATTCGTTACTCGGCATTGACCTGTCTCGCAATCGCGTGAAGATCACTTACGAATCACAAGTGAACTATTTTGGATTCAATAAAATTTATGTCATTTCGAATAAGCGAAATCAAAAAGTCCAGTCGTTTTCCAGCCTATCCGAGGCCTTAAAAACCATGGGAACCCTATCGAGCTTTTATCTTGCCAATTTGGCCGACTTACACCCCAACACCCTCTATACCATTAAAATACGGGTGGCACTCAATCAGTGGAAGTTACCCACCCCACTGATTCTGGATGCCTTGTGGAAGTCCGATTGGCAATTGGATAGTGGCTGGCACCAGACCCAAATTCAATCTCCCAAAAGTTGGCAATAACCCATGAAAAAACAGATCAAAACGTTTTTATTAAGCCAATATGGCTGGTTAAGCATTATTTCGAGCTTATTGCTGGCCATTTTAGTGGTGATGAGCCAAATCCTGCAAAACGCCTCTCAATTTGCGGAAAGCTATTCGACCTTACTGTTTATCGCTTTTTCCGGGATTATTTTACTGGTTATTTTTTTAGTCAAAACGCTGCTCAAGCTTCACTGGCAATATCGCAACAATGTCGCAGGCATCAAACTCACTGTCCGCCTAACCATCATCATCAGCGCCATGCTCGGTATCCCATTAACGATTGTCTTTTATTTTTCGATGAGTTTTGTCCATCAAGGCATTGATCAATGGTTTGACGTCAAAACCGAAACCGCACTCAGTAATGCAGTTAAACTGGTACAAACCTCATTAGACGACCAAACCCGTCGCAAACTCAATAACACCCAACAAGTATTAAAACGCCATCAAGAAGACTTAATTCACGCGCCCATCCTGACCCTAAACAAGATCGGCGAGCAACTTAATGCCCGCGAAATCTCTCTTTATAGTTCAGACGGACAACTGATTGCATACAACAGCCAAGAAAATATTGGCATCTTACCCACAGCGCCGGCGCCCAGATTGTTTCAACAAATCCGTAAACGCCTAACCTATGCCGCCATTGAAACCCAACCAGGCGTCAATTCACAACACCAATTCATCCACATTATCCTACCGGTCAACGATCTTTTGAATAATAAACTCTATGCCTTACAAGTTATTTTTCCGATCCCGGATCAACTCAGTCAATTGGCAACAACGGTGCAAGTCGCTTCCGGTCAATATCAAGAATTGTCCTACCTGAGAAACCCGCTTAAAACCAGCTTTACGGTAATTTTAACCCTGGTGTTTTTACTCACCTTAATCAGTGCATTGTTGTTTACCATTCGAACCATTGAAAACATTATCCGTCCCATTCGAACCCTTGCCGAAGGCACAAAAGAAGTCTCAAAAGGAAACTACACGCTAACCATGCCCATTGAGAGTCATGACGAAATGGGGCAATTGATTCAATCCTTTAACGACATGATTCAACAAATCGCCAAGGCACGAAATGAAATTAAGTTCGGCCAGCAGCAAGCCGAAATGCAAAAGCTCTATCTTCAAGCCATCATTAAAAACCTCAACAGTGGTGTGCTCACTTTTGACAACCATATGCGTTTAAAAACCCTGAACGATGCCACCAATCGCATCCTTAACACCGACCTATTTTCTCAAGTGGGCAATGAAGTTGATGTCATCTTAAACCAACCGGAATACCACCCCCTCAACACTTTTTTCGAGCAAGTCTTCCCACTGTTTCGCAAGGATGCCAAACCCTGGAGTCAGCAACTCAGTTACGATGATGTTTCTGACCGTAAAATGCTTTTGGTACACGGCTCCACTTTGCCCAGTTTGGATCAAGGCATGAGTGGCTATGTCATTGTTATTGAAGATATTACAAAAATTATAAAAGCACAACTCCACGCCGCTTGGAATGATGTCGCACAACGATTGGCTCACGAAATAAAAAACCCACTGACCCCCATTCAGCTCTCAGCAGAACGTCTTAACTACAAGCTATCCAGTAAACTAGAAGGCGCGGATCATCAACTGCTCAAACGCATGACAGCGACCATTATTGAACAGGTACTGGCAATGCAAAACCTGGTAGACGCCTTTAACGAATATGCAGATACACCTGAGCTGGAATTAAGTCAAATAAACCTCAATGATTTAGTACGAGATGTAGTACACATGTACAAAGATCCCTCCGCCAATTGGCGAGTCGTTGCAGAAGTGGATAGTCAGTGCCCAATCATTTCTGCTGACCCCAACAAACTCCGACAACTCCTCCATAATCTAATTAAAAATGGCTTGGAAGCTTGTGAAGCCAAGCCCCAAGGTTTGGTCAGAGTCATCACTCAAAACATGAATGATCATCAAATCCAACTCAGTGTTTGCGATAATGGCGAAGGCATAACTGAAAACATCAAAAACTGGATTTTTGAACCTTATGCGACGGGCAAACCAAAAGGAACGGGTTTGGGATTACCCATAGTGAAAAAAATTGTCGATGAACATCAAGGGCAAATTCAGGTAGAATCTTCACCTGAAACCGGAACTTGTTTTATTATTCAACTCCCAAAAACACAATAAAGGGTCCCTCGATTAACAGCAAGGACACACGACTTCAATGATCAAACCCAGCAAAATCCTCATCGTTGATGATGAAAAAGATATTCGTAATCTCATGCAGGAAATCTTCACCGAAGAAGGTTACCAAGTCATGCTCGCTGCAAATGGACAGCAAGCTCAGGTTATCTGGCGCGACAAATCGCCCGACATTATTTTTTTAGATATTTGGATGCCCGATATTGACGGCATTAGCTTGCTTAAGAAAATGAAAACCGAAAAAGTCCTCGATCACAGTTGTGTCATTATGATGTCCGGGCATGGCACCATTGAAACCGCTATTGAAGCCACCAAGCTCGGTGCCTATGACTTTTTGGAAAAACCGCTGTCGCTTGCCAAACTGTTGATTACCGCAGAAAGAGCGATGACCCATTTTCAACTGCATCACGAAAACCGCCACCTAAAACAAAAAATGCCCGAACAAATTTTGCCCATCGGCAAAAGTAAACTGATTAGCGAGCTGTGCGACACCATTAAACGGCTTTCACAATACACCATGCCGATCCTGATTGAAGGCGAGCCGGGCACAGGAAAACAACGAATTGCCAGCGCCATCCACAAATTAAGCGCCCGCAAAGACCAACCACTTTTCACGATTAATGCCGCTGACTTTTCCGATCAAGAAAAACGCATCCTAGGTGAAAAGTCTCCTAAAACGACCATTACCGGCGAACTGATTCATGCCACGGGGGGGACTTTGGTGATTTCGAATGCAGAAAAGCTTGATACCAAAGGTCAAGCTTTTTTAAGCCAACTAATTTTTGAAAATGGTTTTATTCGCCCCGGCAGTCATCAAAAAACCTCCGTTGATTTGCGCATTATCGTGCTGTCATGTGGTGGATTGGAAAGCTTAGTTGAGCAAAATAGATTTCGTGAAGACTTATTAAATCGCTTACACGTCATGCCCATTCAAGTACCTTCTTTACGTCAACATACTGAAGACATTCCCGAACTGGTCGATCACTTTTTAGATTATTTTTTAACAAACGAAGGTCTGGAATATCGAGAATTTACGGTTGCAGCACAGAATGTATTGCGGCAATATAGCTGGCCGGGGAACTACCGAGAGCTTAAAAACCTCGTTCAACGTTTGTTAATTTTGGGCGAGGGCGATGTCGGCGCAGATGAAGTTCGCCATGCCTTGGAAAAACGACGCAGTGAGTTTGGCTCATTTAATGCGGTTGATACCGCCATCAATTTAAAGCAAGCCAAAGAGCAGTTTGAAGCGGCTTATCTCAGTCAATTATTACGTGAGACAGGCGGAAATGTCACTGAAACGGCACGGTTATCAGGCGTTGAACGCACCAATTTATACCGAAAACTCAAAGCCTTAAATATTGATCCCAAAAATCCAAAATAGCACTGTGCAAGCCTGCTATTCAAGTTAAAATGTTTATCCATTATACGAATGAAAAGTGAGTCAATATGAATATTCTTATCCTGGGCGCGGGACAAGTCGGAAGCTCATTAGCAGAACTCCTCGCTCATTCTAATAATGATGTAACCGTAGTGGATCTTGACCAAGCCAGCTTACAGCGCCTACAAGACCGTTTGGATATTCGTACCGTTAATGGACATGCTGCTGACCCCGACATTCTCAACCTGGCCGGGCTTGAAGATGCGGACATGCTCATTGCCGCCACCCATGAAGATGACACCAATATTGTGGCATGCCAATTGGCGCATATTATGCACAAAACAGAAACAAAGATTGCGCGTGTGCGTAGCCCAAGTTATCTTAATCACCCCGAATTATTTGACCGAAATCAAAATTCAGATGCGATTCCGATCAATGTCTTAATTAGTCCTGAAACCTTGGTAAAAGACTACATTTTGCAACTGATTGATTATCCCGGTTCCTTGCAAGTGGTTGACTTCGCCGATGGTAAAGTGCGTCTGGTCGCCATTCGCGCTTATGAAGGTGGGTTATTAGTGGGTAAAAAAATTCGCGAAATTAAACATCACCTGCCAGAGGGCGTTATGCACCGCATTGTCGCTATCTATCGTCATAATGAAATTGTTATCCCCACGGGAGAAGTGACCATTCAGGTCGGTGATGAGGTATTTTTCTTGGCGGAACCTTCACACATTCCTAAAATTGTACAAGAATTGCGCCGTGATAAATTGCGGCCTTCTCGTAATATTATGATTGCAGGGGGCGGCAATATTGGTTTTAACCTCGCCAAAGAATTAGAAAAACAACATAACGTTAAAATCATCGACCACAATATTACCCAAGCACGTAAAATTTCAGAGCAACTAGAAGATGCCATTGTCATTCATGGTGATGTCGCCGATCGCTCCTTGCTCGTTGAAGAAAATATTGATGAAATCGACTTATTTGTTGGGCTCACCAATTCTGACGAGGCCAATATTATCTCAGGCATGCTGGCCAAAAAACTGGGCGTACGCCGTGTCATTGCCTTGGTCAATAATCAATCCTATGTGGATTTAATTCAACTGAACAGTATTGATATTGCCCTTTCTGCCGACCAAATCACCACCAGTCGCTTGTTGCATTACATGCGACAAGGGGATACCGTTAAAGCCTTTACTCTCCGAAGAGGAACCGCCGAGGCGATGGAAGTCATTGTTCACGGTAGTGAAAACTCTTCCCACATTATTGGCAAACGCATTGGCGAAATTGCCTGGCCAAGCAGCATTACCATTGGCTGTATTATTCGAGATGAAGAGGTGTTATTTTCACATCGAGATTTATCGATTGAAGCAGAAGATCATGTCATTTTATTTTTAAACGACCCGACACAAGCCATCGAAATCACCGATCTTTTCAAACCACACGAAAAGAAAAGTTGGTTCTCGTGATCGGATAAGGCAACACATGCATACCAATATTATTCTAAAAGTGCTGGGACTCTTGCTAATGTTGTTTAGCCTATCATTGATTCCACCTGTGGTGGTTTCTTTAATCTATCATGATGGCGGCACACAAGACTTCTTATTATCTTCAATGACTCTTTTCTTGGTTGGAACATCGATGTGGTTTCCATCCCGCCATGTGCAGCGAGACCTTAAAATCCGTGATGGATTTATCATTGTCGTCATGTTTTGGGTCGTGCTTGGTTTTGCCGGAGCCGTGCCCATGTACTTCACCTCCAATCTATCCATCACCCTCACCGATGCGATATTTGAATCTTTTTCAGGCTTAACCACCACGGGTGCTACCGTCATGAGTGGGATTGAAAACCTCCCCCACTCCATGTTGTGGTACCGTCAACAACTGCAATGGCTTGGCGGCATGGGGATTATCGTATTGGCCGTCGCGATCTTGCCAATGCTGGGCATTGGGGGCATGCAACTTTACCGCGCCGAAACCCCGGGGCCGGTTAAAGACAATAAACTGGCGCCACGCATCTCTGAGACCGCCAAAGCGCTTTGGTATATTTATCTCGGCATCACCTTGGCCTGTGCATTCAGTTTTAGAATGGCCGGCATGAGCTGGTTTGATGCCTTTGCCCATAGTTTTTCCACCGTGGCCATTGGCGGCTTCTCCACCTATGACGCCAGCATTGGCTATTTTGACAGTATTCAGATCGAAGTCATTACCATGTTGTTTATGTATATCGCCGGCATTAATTTTGCGCTCCACTTTACCGCCTTCCGTCACCTATCTTTTAAGCGCTATTTATCTGACCCGGAATACAAAGGCTATACGCTGATCATACTGACCAGCATCCTCATTGTCTCCAGCTACCTCTATTTCAACGAAATTGCAGCCGGTTGGCAAGAAGCTTTACGCTATGGCAGCTTTCAAGTGATTTCTATTGGCACAACTGCCGGATTCGCCAGTACCGACTTTACTGTTTGGCCAGCTTTCTTACCCATTTTTTTAATCTTATTAAGTTACATTGGAGGGTCCGCTTACTCCACCGGCGGGGGGATGAAAGTCATTCGAGTCATGTTGCTTTTTAAACAAGGAATGCGAGAAATCCAACAACTGCTCCACCCGAATGCATTGATGCCTGTCAAGCTCAATGGCAAACCCGTTTCCGAAAAAATTATGACGGCCATTTGGGGCTTTTTCTCTTTGTATGTGTTTATCGTCGTCATTCTCACCTTAGTGTTATTGGCGATGGGATTGGATGGATTAACCGCTTTCTCGGCGGTAACGGCCACCATTACCAATCTTGGCCCGGGGCTGGGGGATGTATCGGCTAACTTTTCAGGATTAAGTGACCCGGCAAAATGGGTGCTGACCTTTACCATGCTCCTCGGACGTTTAGAGCTGTTCACGCTCTTAGTGCTCTTTACCACAGCCTTTTGGCGCAAATAAACCATGAATCAACCCTCACGCTCTAACAAATGGGATCAACACTATGCTGAACACCCTGCCAATAAGCCGGTTGAAGCCGCCTGGGTATTAAAACAGCATTTGGCCGATCTGCCGTTACGTGGCAAAGCACTTGATTTAGCCTGTGGGCTGGGTGGCAATGCCCGCTTATTGGCGCAATGTGGCTTTAAAGTGGATGCTTGGGATATTTCTGATACGGCGCTCACCCACCTCAATAATTGGGCGGCCGTCAATCGACTGCCCATCACCCCCATGCTCTGCGACTTTGAACAGATGCTGTTTCCCTATCAACAATATGATGTCATTGTCATTAGCCGTTATCTCAACCGCGACCTTTGGCCACAAATCTGCCAAGCCCTGAAACCGCATGGCAAACTGTTTTTCCAAACCTTTTTAGCACCGGTGCAACCCCATGCGCCCAAAAACCCGGCCTATTATTTACAAGCCGGCGAATTGCAAACGCTCATTAATTCTGACCAGGCCTGGTCAAATTTTCGGCTAGAAATCTATGGCGAAGGCTGGTTAACAGAGGACGAAAGTTCACATCGTTATGCGTGGATGATTGCACAAAAACGTCCTGCTCAATAACGCCATGATGACACGCCCTCTCACACTGTCGCCGATTCATCTTGGCATGTTATTGGCCACCTTTGGCACTGCGCTGTTTTCGCTCAAATCCATTTTCATTAAATTGGCCTACCTAGAAGGGCTCAATACCGACAGTGTGCTGATGTTGCGCATGGCGATTTCATTGCCGATTTATCTGGGCATTCTGCTTTGGTTAATCCGCCGACAAGCGCACAGCGCTGTTCAGCCGGCACAGCTTCCAATGATTTTATTACTGGGATTTTTGGGCTACTTTTTAGCGTCTTGGCTCGACCTAAAAGGACTTGAAACCATTAGCGCACAACTGGAACGCCTGACCCTCTTTACCTACCCGATTTTGGTGGCCTTACTCGGTGCACTGTTTTTTAAAACCCCCATTACCGCCAAAGTGGGGTTGTCCTTACTCATCACTTATGGCGGCCTTTGGGTGGTGTTTTATCAAGAATTACAATTAATTGGCGATGGCACGGTATTTGGCACTGTGATGGTCTTTTTGGCTGCGCTCAGTTTTTCGGTCTATGTGCTACTAGGCAAGCGCATTATTCACCAAACCGGCAGCCTGATGTTTACCGCACTGGCCATGACCTCATCCAGCGTCATTACCCTGATTTATTTTAGCGTTTGGGTTGGATTTACCGGCTTAGAAGTGACGCAAATGGCTTGGGGTTGGTTGATATTATTGGCCATCTTCAGCACCGTCATTCCCAGCTTTATGATTGCCGAAGCCATCGCGCTCATCGGCCCAACTCAAACCGGCATCCTTGGCACTTTAGGCCCCATCTTCACCATCCTACTGGCGGTTTGGTGGCTCAACGAACCCTTTGGTCTCGCCCATCTCATCGGCCTCAGCCTCGTCATCAGCGGCGTGCTGCTGCTCACCCTAAAAAATCGTTAATACCCTCACAAACATTGAAACGCCTGTCCTTCAAATATCGGCCGTTTAGTGCCTTAAAACAAATGACGATGCGTGCTATCATGGCTCAAATAATTAACACAGCCAATGTCATCAGTAACCGTTAATAGAGAGTGCAAACCGCTTGGATTATTCTTATTGTCGAAAATTGAGTCAGTCTCATCCTGCTTGGCGTTTAATGCGAGCCGATAATGCGCCTTTGATTATCAGTTTTTTGCATCAGACCTTTATTCTGCCTAATTTACGCAGTATTAAACAATCCGAACTGGTATTAATGCTGGACGATTTTTTATATCAGCTACGTTTGAGTGAGGGGGAAGACAGTTTTCCCAAAAGCGCCCACCAATATCTGGAAGACTGGGCACACAATGATAAAGGTTGGCTACGCAAATTTTATCCTTTTCAATCCGACGAAGCCGTATTTGATCTCACGCCCGGAACCGAAAAGGCGATTGGATGGTTGGCAAGCTTAAATCAGCCCAATTTTATCGGCACCGAATCCCGTTTGTTAATGTTATTTGATTTGATCAAACAAATGGTCACCGGCTCAGAAACCAATGCCAAGGTTCGCCTGCAGCAACTACAACAACGCAAAGCGCAAATTGAAACCGAAATGCAGGCGATTGAAAACGGTGAATTAAACGTCATGGATGACACGGCGTTAAAAGATCGATTTATGCAATTCTCGCAAGTGGCACGCGAATTATTAGCGGATTTCCGCCAAGTGGAACAAAACTTTCGAGAACTTGACCAATCGGTACGTGAAAAAATTGCCGGCTGGGATCAAGGCAAAGGTCAATTACTGGAAACCGTGTTTGGCGAACAGGATGCGATTGCCGATTCCGACCAGGGCAAGAGTTTTCGGGCGTTTTGGGATTTTTTAATGTCCAGCCAAAGTCAGAACGAACTCACCGATTCTCTGGAAAAAGTGTTTCAACTGGATCCCGTTAAAAGCTTACAGCCCGATACGTCGCTGAAAAAAATCCATTACGATTGGCTTGAAGCGGGGGAACAAACCCAACGAGTGGTCTCAAAGTTGTCACAACAGTTGCGACGGTTTTTAGATAACCAAGCCTATCTTGAAAACAAACGACTGGTACAAAAAATTGATGACCTTTTGCGCCAAGCCATTCAGATCAAACCCCTGCTGCCACCTAACGGCCAGCTTAGCGGCGACTTTGCAGCATTTATGCACTTGGATCTACCCAAACTCGACATCGATTTACCCATGGAGCGCCCCTTGTTTAGCGTCCCCTTGGTACAAAATTTTGACCTAGATGTTGAAGTAGACGAAGGCGAAACGGTCAATGTCGATGACTTGTTTAATCAAGTGTTTGTCGATGAGCAGGTCTTAGAAAAAAATATTGAACGAATGTTAGAAACACAAGGCCAAATCAACCTGCCCGATATTTTGAAACAGCACCCACTGACTTTAGGGGTCGCCGAACTGATTGGATATTTATCGCTCGCCACCAAAATAGACGGCGACGCCCGCTTTGCCGGTGTAATCGACGAACACCAACAAGACCAACTACAATGGCAAGACCTAGAAGGCAGAAACCGCCAGGCCTGGATACCCAGAGTGATTTACACAAGGCGTTAAACTTGTGATATCGCGTATTTGGTTTGAAATACGCAATTATTTCACCAACGTTTGCAAAAAGACTTTTACGCTTTGCATGGAAGTAAAAATTAAAAAACTGTCTTTATGTAAAAGACATTTTCATATAGACTGTCACTTATGGATAAAAAAACACTTATTAAGCAGTTAATCTCAGACTTTCATGTCGCACAGATTCGGCCATTGGTGGCGCGTGATATTGTCTTGCCGTTAGACATCGAAAAGATTGTGGTGGTCACGGGGATGCGCCGTGCAGGGAAAACCTCCTTGCTGTTAAATGCGATTCAAACTCTTCGCCAGTCGCTGACGGTGGAAAAATTAGTTTATCTTAGTTTTGAAGATGAGCGTTTGAGCTTGCAAGCTGAAGACTTGGATTTGATTTTGCAGGCTTACCGTGAGCTGTATCCTGAGTTGGATTTATCCCAGTGTTATTTTTTCTTTGACGAAATTCAGGAAGTTCAAGGCTGGGAAAAATTTATCCGACGTTTAGATGATAGTGTCAGTCGGCGTATTTATTTAACCGGCTCGAACTCGAAACTGCTTAGCTCGGAAATTGCGACATCTTTGCGAGGTCGCTGTCTGAACTTTGAGATGTTTCCACTCAGTTTTCGTGAGTTTTTACGCTTTAAAAATATTGAACCTGACATCGTAAGCTCTAAAGGGCGCGCCTTGCTCAATACGACCTTTGAGCAGTATTTGGTTCAAGGCGGCTTTCCGGAGTTGGTGGCGATTGAGTCCGCAGAGATTCGACGCAAAATTCTGCAAGATTATTACGATGTGATGTTATTTCGTGACGTGATTGAGCGTTATCAGGAAGGCAATATTCCGGCATTGAAATATTTTTTAAAACGCCTGCTGGAAAGCGTTTCCAGTCCACTTTCGATTGCCAAAATTCACAATGAAATGAAGTCTGCGGGTTTTAGAGTGGGTAAAAACAGCCTGCACGATTATTTGGCGATGAGCGAGGCGGTGTATTTTACGCTGATCGCCAGCAAGTACGACCCATCGATTGTGCGCCAAAACATGGCCGAGAAAAAAGGCTACATTATTGACAATGGATTTTTAACCCAACTGAGCTTTCGCTATCAGCAGGATCATGGCAAGCTGCTGGAAAACCTAGTTGCCATTAGTTTGCGCCGTCAAAATCAAAATCTGCATTTTATTAAAGGTTCGCAAGAATGTGATTTTGTTTTTCAAACCGAAGACGGGATGATGCCTTTGCAGGTTGCCTATGATCTCAGCCATCCTGACACCCTAACGCGAGAGCTGAACGGATTGGTCAAAGCCGCCGAGTTTTTAAACCAGCGTAAAGGCGTTATCATTACCCACAATGAAGCGCGGGAATTGGTGCACCACAATATTGAGGTGAAAATGTTACCGGCCTGGCAATTCTTATTATCCGAAACTGCGGGCTAAGAATGATGACCAAACCGAATTTAAACGCCAACTGACCGACACGCTTGAAAAAGAGGTGTCGCGTTTCTGAATGCTAAGCAGGGCCGTGAAATTTATATCGGCGTTGATGACGTAACGCAGAAAGCGGTGGCTTTAGCGGATTTAGTTGACTATTACAACACAAAACATTCAGCGGCAAAGTTCAACCCAAATGGGACACAATTGCCCGAGTCATGCGCGCACTGCATGTAGATATGATTGTTGAATTCGACACCGAAACACGTTTTAAAACGCTGGCGGCAAAAGGCGATCTGAAAGAAGGCTTGTCTTTGCTGGATTAGTCGGATGCGCATTTTAAAACCAATACTGAAACCAAGTAAGTTATGACTTGGCGAATTTATTGATGTGCGCCGTATCACCAGATACCGTGTTTGATTTTAAAAATCAAACACAATTCCTATATTCTGGATCAAAAGGTTTGCCGCTCTTTAAAATAGCAAAC
>PEWX01000096.1 GCA_002779995.1 Piscirickettsiaceae bacterium CG07_land_8_20_14_0_80_44_28 | reverse complement strand
CGCTCAACGGATAAAAGGTACTCCGGGGATAACAGGCTGATACCGCCCAAGAGTTCATATCGACGGCGGTGTTTGGCACCTCGATGTCGGCTCATCACATCCTGGGGCTGAAGTCGGTCCCAAGGGTATGGCTGTTCGCCATTTAAAGTGGTACGCGAGCTGGGTTTAGAACGTCGTGAGACAGTTCGGTCCCTATCTGCCGTGGGCGTTGGAGAATTGAGGGGGGCTGCTCCTAGTACGAGAGGACCGGAGTGGACGATCCGCTGGTGTTCCAGTTGTCATGCCAATGGCATTGCTGGGTAGCTACGATCGGGAAGGATAACCGCTGAAAGCATCTAAGCGGGAAACCTGCCCCAAGATAAGTTCTCCCTAGACTTTAAGTCTTCTGAAGGGCCGTTAAAGACGATGACGTTGATAGGCAAGGTGTGGAAGTTCAGTAATGGATGAAGCTAACTTGTACTAATTACCCGTGAGGCTTAACTATACAACTCAAAAGTAACTTTTGTTTATTAAGATAAGCGAGAGGTTGACATGTTGAGCTTGAGTTTAGCAAAGAACGCTTAAGAACATTGAAACAATGCATATGATTTAACCAGAGATTTTTCCAAATTCCGTGAGTAGTTGAAAGACTGCTTGCAGTACCCAATTGCTTGGGGACAATAGCAAGATGGAACCACCTGATCCCATTCCGAACTCAGAAGTGAAACGTTTTAGCGCCGATGGTAGTGTGTCAGTTGGCATGTGAGAGTAGGTCATCCCCAAGCTTATATCCCTAAACCCGTGCTCTTGAGCATGGGTTTTTTTTTGCCTAGATTAGCGTTGGCTAGGGGTTTTTATGCAGATAATCGATAGTAACTTTCACGTGATTTATTTACCTGAGGTTGATTCCACGAGTGGCTATTTGAAGCGAAAGATATCAGAGGGTCTTCTGGTTGAAAACACCCTTTGTCTTACTGAGAATCAGACACAAGGTTATGGTCAAAGGGGTCGAAGCTGGTTACATGCTAAGCATGGTTTGGCACTATCTTATGCGGTGCTTTTAAATGAGCCGATACGCTCTTCTATGAGCGCAGAGGTTGCCTTACTATTGCATGAGTATTTAACCGCTAATTGTAACGATACCATTCAATTAAAATGGCCTAATGATCTATTTAATGCATCCGGTAAAGTTGCCGGTATCTTATTAGAAGTTCAAAGGAATCCAGTAACCAAACGCTATTTTATGGTTATAGGTATTGGATTAAATCTTTTAAGTGCCCCTAAACTTGAAGAAGGTGATTATCCTGTTAGCGCGTTAAATAGCTTAGACAAGCAATCCTTTATAACCCATTTTAGTGGCGCACTTTATCAGCACTTTAGTTTAGGTTACTGTGAAATGCCTTTTTCACAAGCTTACTGGTCAAGGCATGATTATTTTCAGCCTAATCAACCCGTGATTGTGTATGATACCGATCAAATCATAGAGGCACAGTATATTGGCGTTAATGAAAAAGCCGAGCTGCAATTGAAAATCAATAATGCTTTAGTGTGCTATCAGTCAAGCCGTGTTTCTGTTCGAGCGAATAAAGGATAACTTACCATTTTTATGAAGATTTTTATTGAATTGGGCAATACCACTTTAAAGCTAGCTGTTTTAGAAAAAGAGCGGTATCAGTTTTTAGGTTCCGAAAATTATCATACGGATGTTCAAAATAGTTTTAATGAATTATTTGATCACAATTTTGATAATGTTTCGAATGTGTACGTTTGCTCGGTAGCCAGTGCCGACCTTAATGCGGCTTTGACACAGTATATACATCAAACTTTTCAAATTTATCCTACCTTTTTGGCGACGCAACCTGAAAGTTGTGGGTTAGTGTGTGGTTATGATCGGTTTGAAAGTTTAGGCGTTGATCGTTGGATGGCGATGATAGGGGCTTGTGCCCATTCAAGTCAGCCGACGATTATCGTTGATGCAGGTACGGCATTAACGGTTGATATGGTGATTGATAAAAAACACCAGGGCGGATTTATCGTTCCTGGTTTGGGTTTGATGAAGCAGTCACTATTTGATCGTACTGCTATCCCCATTGTTACTGATACCCAACCGACAGTGGTTACTGAATTATTGGCGAAGGATACGGGACGTGCTATTACGGGGGGAACGCTTTTTATGTTGAGCGCTTTTCTAAATACATTGGCAGATAACCTTGAAGAAGAAACAGGTCGCCGATTTAGATATATTGGTACGGGCGGGGATTTTGAAACACTCAATCCTATGTTAGACAAACATTTTGAGGTTATTCCGGATTTAACGTTGATTGGCATGGTGGAAATGATCCAAAGTTGTTAAAAAAATATTGACATCAATGGCGAACGCCTTATAATACGCCGCATTCAGCCGAAATAGCACAACTGGTAGTGCAACTGATTTGTAATCAGTAGGTTGGGGGTTCAAGTCCCTCTTTCGGCACCATATTCAAAGCCCGCGTTCCTTGGAACAGTGGGCTTTTTTGTATTCATGAATAGAATTGTCATCCAAAACGCTCTACTGTTATAATACAGTCAAATTTTAATAAACCTGGAAAATACATGGAAAAGCAGTCTAGCTATAATAAAGAAGAATTACTCTCTTGTGGTCGAGGTGAACTTTTTGGACCCGGCAATGCCCAACTTCCTTTGCCACCAATGTTAATGTTTGACCGTATTACACACATTTCAGAAGAAGGCGGTGCTTTCGACAAAGGAGAAATTCGAGCAGAGTTGGATGTGCATAAAGATTTGTGGTTCTTCGATTGTCACTTTAATGAGGATCCCGTTATGCCCGGCTGTTTAGGATTAGATGCGATGTGGCAGCTGATTGGATTCTTTTTAGGCTGGACAGGCGGTCCAGGTCGCGGCCGAGCACTGGGTTCGAAAGAAGTCAAATTTTATGGACAAGTGTTACCAACGGCTAAAAAAGTTGAATATGTCATTGATATGAAACGGGTTATCAAGAGAAAATTATATATGGGTATTGGTGATGCGCGTTTATATGTCGATGGGAGAGAAATTTATTCAGCCGAGGACTTAAAAGTAGGTTTATTCACAAATACGGATAGTTTTTAAATGAAAAGAGTCGTGATTACAGGTGTTGGAATTGTTTCCAGCCTAGGGAATAATAAAGAAGAAGTGACTGCTTCTTTACGTGCTGGCAAATCAGGTATCGTATTCGCACCGGAATATGCTGAAAACGGACTCAGATCTCAAGTGCATGGTGCCGTTAAAAACCTTGATTTCGCCGAGTTGATTAACCGTAAAGCATTACGTTTTATGGGCGATGCAGCTGCTTACAGCTATATTGCAATGGATCAGGCGGTTAAAGATTCCGGGTTAACAGAAACGCAAGTTTCAAATCCGCGTACCGGTCTGGTTGCCGGGTCAGGTGGCGGATCAAACAGTAATTCAGTTGGTGCGGTTGAAACGGCAAAAACACGAGGTGTTAAGCGTGTGGGGCCTTATATGGTTACCCGAACTATGGGATCAACCGTTTCTGCATGCTTGGCGACCCCGTTTAAAATTAAAGGCCTAAACTACTCCATTAGTTCAGCCTGTTCAACCTCTGCACATTGTATTGGGACAGCCGTAGAGCAAATTCAATTAGGTAAACAAGATGTGGTCTTTGCCGGTGGTGGCGAAGAACTCCACTGGACCATGTCCGTCTTATTTGATGCGATGGGCGCTTTATCGACTAAGTATAACGATACGCCTGAAAAAGCTTCTCGAGCTTATGACGCTAACCGGGATGGGTTTGTGATTGCCGGTGGCGGTGGTATGGTCGTTGTAGAAGAGTTGGAGCATGCTTTGGCTCGTGGTGCAAAAATTTATGCGGAAATTACCGGCTATGGCGCTAATTCAGATGGCTATGATATGGTTGCCCCTTCTGGAGAAGGCGCGGTTCGCTGTATGCAAATGGCATTATCAACGGTTCAAGGCACAATTGACTATATTAATCCACATGGCACTTCAACCCCTGTTGGTGATGCGAAAGAAATTGCAGCCATAGAAGAAGTGTTTGGTGAAAATATTCCCAAAATCAGTTCTACCAAGTCGATGTCAGGACATTCTCTGGGTGCAGCCGGCGTACATGAACTTATTTACAGTCTGATGATGTTAGAAAATGATTTCATTGCGCCATCGATCAATGTTGATACGCTAGACAGCAAATGCGAATGTGCAAAAGTACAAATTGTGACTGAATTACAAGAAGCCGCAGGATTAAATCGTATTATGAGCAATAGCTTTGGCTTTGGCGGCACCAATGCGTCTTTGGTGTTTGAAAAATATCAGGGTTGATAAACGTCGTTATTTTTAGCCTGCTCAAATGAAATGAAAATAGCCTCTTTATTGTGGCTATTTTTTTGTGTTTTTGATTCGGATAGGCGAATATTGACGGGGCATCTTTATTAGCAAAATGGCCAAGGTGCATTGCAGTTCCCCTTGTTTTTAGGGCTTGAAACAGGTGGTGAATATCGGCTATGACCACATTGTTGAAGTTGCTTTTTATATCGAATAGATCTTTGCGTGACTTTGTAAGCCACTTTTTTAAGCCAAGGTTTATTGTTATAGGTTTTTCTGGCAAATCCACCTTGCCCTTCATGATAAGCAAGATAGAGGTTATAAGTGTCATTGCGAGAAATGCCGTTTCGTTTATGGGATTGATTGTTATACCAACCAATAAAATCCATAGAATCATCAATGTTGTTACGTCGAGCTGACCAGTTCCCTGTGTCCTTTTGATAGTCATACCATACCGGATCTTGTGCCTGGCTGTATCCATAAGAAGACGATCGTCTGGGTAAAGGGATTATCCCTAAGAAATAGTCTCTTTCCGGTTTTGCATCGTGACTAAATCGAGATTCTTGATGAACAAAAGCCATGCTGATATAAGCTGGCGTGCCCCACTTTTTTTGGGCATCATAAGCCGCCTCTTCCCAGTCTGAATCATGTTCAAACAGGGAGCAAATATTATCATGACTCACTTTCGGAGGATTGCTAGAACACCCACTCATGAGGGTTGCAAAAATAATGATCCATTTTTTGTAATGTGTTGTGTAACTCGATAAAACCATATTAGATCCGTACATTTATGAAACTGTGTTATTGAATATAGTGAAAATGATACCGAAAAATGATTTCTTTCTGTTCATTTAATACCTCAATATGCCAAGAGCCTTCCCAGGCACTGGTTAATTGCTTGGTAGACCAAGTTCGGAAAAGCGGGCTATCAATTTTCAGTGCCACAGTGGCCATTTCTTGGCTTTTATAAACCCAACGATGATAGATTGTTTGGCCTTGTGCGTGCGCAATTTCAGTCAAAAACGCGACTTTTCGAATGTATTTGGGGACAGTCTTATCGAATGGATTAATCAGTTTTTTGTGACGAACGACTTGACCTAATTGCGCGCGTTTTATTTGTATTGGACTCGTCACCACAGGGGCTAAATCAATTTGTGATGCGGTTTGTTGCTGGCTAAGGTGTTGTTGTGTTAGCTCTAAATCCTGCCGTTGTTGGGTGCTTAGCAAGCCTAAGTTGCTAGTCAATAGCGATTGCTTTGGTTTAGTAGCCGTCTGTTCGGGTTGTGAGGTTGTCTCTTTTTGATTTGATTTAGCGGGCACTTCATCCAGGCTTAAACTGAGTAATTCAGCAGTGATTTCAGGTTTAGAATTTACCAGGCCTGGTGGTTTTTCTGCAACAAGGTCGGGTTGGTCAATTTTCAATTGCTGTTGTTGTTGTGCCTTGTTTTTTTCGGAAATCATTAAAGAAGCCGTGCCGACGCCTGCGAGTAACATCATTAAATACCAAGCAACGCGTTGTCTCCAGGGTGTGCGTTGCTGGCAGTCTTCCCCATTTTTAAGTTCTTCTTGCAGTTGCTCCCAGCCCATCTGAAAATAATCGCGCAGTTCACTGTCTTGCCGGATCTGACTAGGCATGTGAGATTGTGGCTTGCCTTCTAATGCCAATCGATAGCCTTTTTTAAAAGCATAATGATGGTGCGCGTTGTCAGTCTCAGGCAATTTCATCGTATAGGGTTATGAGGATTCAGTATCATCAAATAAGGCATCGGTGAATTGTTCTGCATCGAAAGGACGTAAATCATCTATGGCTTCGCCAACGCCGATGAATCGGACAGGGATCGCTAATTTTTCCGCTAGGGCAAACAGAATGCCACCTTTGGCTGTGCCATCCAGTTTGGTCAGTGTCAGCCCGGAGACTTCAACGGCCTGGTGAAATTGTTGCGCTTGATTAATGGCATTTTGACCCGTACTGGCATCCAGCACCAACATCACTTCATGGGGGGCTTGTTCATCCACTTTTTGAATCACCCGTTTTACCTTTTTCAATTCTTCCATGAGATTATCTTGGGTGTGTAATCTGCCTGCGGTGTCTGCAATAACGACGTCAATTTTTTTAGCGGTGGCTGATTGCACCGCATCAAAAATCACTGCTGCGGAATCTGCACCAGTTTTTTGAGCAATCACTGAGATATGATTGCGTTCGCCCCAGGTTTGCAATTGCTCGACAGCCGCCGCTCGGAAAGTATCTCCCGCTGCCAACATCACCGATTTTCCTTGGGTTTGTAACTGTTTCGCTAACTTCCCAATGGTTGTGGTTTTGCCTACGCCATTGACACCCACCATTAAAATAACATAGGGTTTTGACTGACTAGGGATCTCTAAAGGGACTGACACAGGGATCAATAGTTGGTTAAGTTGTTCTTTAAGGGCACTCATCAATGCATCCGGGTGTTTGAGCACTTTTCTAGAAACTTGTTCAGTCAATCGCTGAATGATTTTATCCGTCGCATCAATACCAATATCCGCGCTGAGTAACAGCATTTCCAACTCTTCAAGCAAATCATCATCAATTTCTTTACGGCCTAAAATCAAACGGCTTAAACCATCGGTTAGCCCTGAACGGGTTTTGGTTAAACTGCCTTTAAGCTTGGTAAACCACCCAGGCCTGGTGGTTTTTGATGTCTTCTCGGTTTGAGACTCAAGCCGTTCTGACTCAAAAGAATCGTTGTTGCTGACAGCGTCTGTGGCATCTGAAGGCTGGTTTTTTGAGCGTTTTAAAAAACTAAGCATAAAAATTGGTTGATATCCCTGTGTCATTCTTTCAAGTTTCGTTCATACTTGAACACTTGATTTGCGTTATATTATGAAACCGATACACGTTATCAGCCAACCATTATAAAACAAAACTAACGGATTTGAGAGGATTCCAACCGGATGAAGAGCAGAAAGATGATAAAAGAATTGAATCAAATCATACTGTTTGTGATGATGACGGTGGGTGTGATACCGGCTCACGCCACCTTAACAAAATTCGAGCTGACAAACGGCATGCAAGTCTTGGTCAAAGAAGACCACCGTGCGCCCGTTGTCGTGCAGCAAGTTTGGTATCGCGTTGGCTCAACTTATGAACATGGCGGCATTACTGGTTTGTCACATATGCTAGAACATATGATGTTTAAAGGCACAAAGCGTTATAAAGCGGGTGAATTCTCTAAGCGAGTTTCAAAGCTTGGCGGTCAAGAAAATGCATTTACCTCTTATGATTACACCGCCTATTATCAAGTGGTGGGGCGTCAGCATTTAGAAACCGTAATGGCATTAGAAGCGGATCGAATGCGCAATTTGGTTTTAAAAGAAGCCGATTTTCAAACGGAACGGGATGTCATTGCTGAAGAACGTCGCATGCGAACCGAAGATAACCCACGTTCAAAACTTTATGAATTATTTCGAGCCAGTGCTTTTTTAAATAGCCCGTCACATCATCCCGTCATTGGTTGGATGTCGGATATTCAAAATTACACCCTGCAAGATTTAAAGTCTTGGTATCAACAATGGTATGCGCCCAATAACGCCACCTTAGTCGTGGTCGGAGATGTCGATCCACAGCAGGTATTCGAATGGGCAAAACGCTATTATGGCGTGCATTCACCAGAAAAAATTGATCCGCCTAAGCCACAAATCGAAGTGACACAGTCAGGGCAGCGCCGTATTGAATTAAAGGCAGCCGTTCAATCCCCGACCTTAATGATGGGGTTTCATACACCGTCCCTGGTGACCGCGACTGACCTACAAGAAGTTTATGCCCTATCGGTTTTGGCCAGTGTTTTAGCCGGTGACGACAGTGCCAGATTCAATAAAAATCTGATTCGAGAACAGAAGGTATTAGCCTCAGCTTCGGCTCGCTATGATGAAACCAGTCGCGCAACCAGTTTATTTACCCTCAGCGCAACCCCGGCACAAGATAAAACCTTAGCGGATGCTGAAGCCGCTATTTGGCAGGCGTTGCAACAATTGCAATCCTCGCTGATTAAGCCAAAGGATTTGCAAAAAATTCTCGCACAAGCAGAGGCACAGTATGTCTTTCATCAAGATTCCATTGAGGCACAAGCGATGATATTGGGTTCTTTGACCAGTATTGGGCTTCCGATTGAAACCTATGACCAGTGGATTGAGCGCTTAAGGCAAGTGACCCCGGAGCAGGTTCAAGCCGTGGCGAAAAAGTACTTTTCTAAAGATAGCGTCACCGTGGCAAGCTTAAAACCCAATGGAGACGTTGCCCTGTCTAAACCCTACAAATCATTTCATGGAGGTCAAAGATGAAACAGGCACTGTATCTGCCGTTATGGTTGAGTTTTTGGGTGAGCCTGTTCATTATGCCCGCTCAGGCATCCGTTGATATCCAAACCTGGCAAACCTCAAATGGTGCAAAAGTCCTTTATGTTTATGCACCGGAATTGCCAATGGTCGATGTCGAGTTGTTATTGGATGCAGGATCCGCACGTGATGGTAAATCCTATGGTTTGGCCGCCCTCACCAATAGCTTAATAGGCACCCAAACGCCAAATTGGGATGAAAATGCACTGACTGAAAAATTGAGTGCGCTGGGTGTTCAGTTGGGACAATCCGTTGGGCGGGATTCAGCCGCTTTGTCATTTAGAAGTTTAACGCGTACCGATATACTCAATCCCGGGTTTGATTTATTTGTTGAATTGGCCACTCAGGCTCAGTTTAATCCGGCTATCGTAGCACGTGAAAAGGCACGCTTAACGGTCGCATTGCAACAAAAGCAATCTCAACCAAGCGCCTTAATGGGTGATGCATTATGGGCAGAACTCTATGGTGAGCATCCTTATGCGCACCCCGTATCCGGCAGTCTTGAAACGATCGACAGCCTAACCGCTCAGCAACTGGAAGACTTTTATCGTCAATATTATGTGGCGGCCAATGCGCAGGTAACTTTGGTTGGCGCGGTCAGTCGAGCGCAAGCACGCACTATGGCAGAGCGATTAACCCGATCGCTCGCAACAGGCGAAAAGCCCCGCTTGTTACCGCAGCCCGGTGTTTTGACACGAGCCAGTCAAAAACATATTCCGTTCAAAGCAACCCAAACGCAATATCGACTGGCGCAATTAGGGGTTCAAAGGGGCGATCCAGATTATTATGCGCTGTTTTTAGGTAACCACTTATTGGGTGGGAGTGGTTTTGGCTCTTTATTAATGGAAGAGGTTCGTGAAAAGCGAGGGCTGGTATATGGGGTTTCCAGTGGGTTTTATCCGATGAAGGTTCCGGGGCCATTTTTGATTGGGTTATCAACCCAAAATGCGTCGATTGC
This sequence comes from Piscirickettsiaceae bacterium CG07_land_8_20_14_0_80_44_28, assembly GCA_002779995.1. GTDB lineage: Bacteria > Pseudomonadota > Gammaproteobacteria > Thiomicrospirales > Thiomicrospiraceae > Hydrogenovibrio. Next base: position 95,922 of record PEWX01000096.1, on the reverse strand, counting down.
CAAGGCAGATCAAGTGGTAAAAGCCACCTTAGAGGATTTTATGAAAGGCTTTTCAGAGGAAAAGCTGGCAGACATTAAAAGTAATTTGATGGGAGGTTTTCCATTACGAATTGACAGCAATGCCAAAATTTTGGGCTATGTGTCGATGATCGGTTTTTATGATCTGCCATTAGATTATTTAGAGCAGTTCCCCAAGAAAATGGCCGCTTTAGATAAGGCTAGGGTGTTAGCTGCTTGGCAAAAACGAATCCACCCTGACACCATGCTAACCTTAACGCTGGGTATGTCACCAACACTTGATACGAGCGGTGATGCAAACTAATGCTTTGATTTATCTAAAAGCGCCCCCTAATTGAAACCGAATGATTTAAAATGGTTGTCTTTTTTTGGGGGCACAGGCTCTATGCTAAAACGTTATTTGCGCATTTGTATACTCTCGACAGTTTGGTTGTCAATGGCAAGTGCTTCGTTGAGCATTCTGGCCGCAGAACAAGCAGCGTCTAGCCAAGCCCTTGAAAAAGTTACCTTAAAATTAAAGTGGTTTCATCAGTTCCAGTTTGCAGGCTACTACGCTGCCCAAAAACAAGGCTATTTTCAAGAGGAAGGCTTGGATGTGGATATCCAAGAACGTGACTTCCATGAAAATACCATTCAACAAGTGATCGATGGTGATGTCGATTACAGTATTTCCGACTCGGTTTTATTGTTGTATCAAGCCAAGGGGCATCCGGTTGTTATTGTGACGCCCATTTTTCAACATTCCCCTCAGGTGTTATATACCCTCGCCAGTTCTGGTATTAGCAGTCCCTATGCGTTAAAAAATAAAAAGATGGGCTTTTATAATAAAGATGCAGATGGGTTTTCTGTCCTCGCCATGTTAGAGCAGGCTGGGGTCAATCCCACCGTTCAACGTACTTTAAAAACCGACATCAATATGTTGGTTCGAGGGGAAGTCGATGCTGTCGCAGGATATTCAACGAATGAAGCCTATTTCTTTCGCCAGCAAGGTGTTGAGGTGAATATTATCAATCCGATGCACTATGGGATTGATACCTATGGCGATATGCTTTTTACCAGTCAAAAAGAATTAAAGCAACACCCTGAACGAGTTGCCAAAATGCGTCGTGCCACCCTACGCGGGTGGCAATATGCGATGCAGCATCAACAAGAGATGGCACAATATATCTTGGAACACTATTCTCCGGCGAAAAACCTTCAACATTTAATGTTTGAGGCCAGAGCCATTGAAGAAGTGATGGCTTTGCACACCACGCCCATTGGCACATTGGATGAGGGTCGGTTGCAATTTATTGCGGAATTATTTCGCCGACAAGGGCTAATCAAGAATTCACTTGATTTATCTAATGGGATTTATCGTCCAAGTCAAAATGCGTGGTCATTCACAGCGCAAGAAAAGGCCTGGTTAAAGGCTCACCCAGTGATTCGGGTTGGCGTTGATCGAGCCTATGCCCCGTTAGAGTTTATCGATGAGCAAGGCCACTACCAAGGCTTAGCAAATGATATTTTTAAGGTCATTCAGCAACAAACCGGTAGCCGGTTTCAACCCGCACTCGAACTGAACTGGTCGCAAACCCTTCAAGCCATTCAAGCAAAACAGTTGGATGTGTTGTCGGCAGTCATTTCTTCAGAAGAACGGCAAGGTTATTTGACCTTTACCTCACCTTATTTCAAAGCGCCGATGGTCATTGCTGCCCGAGAAGGCTCCTCCTATATTGCCAATTTTTCACAAATTGAAGGTAAGCGGATTGCGGTGGTTAAAGATTATGCTGCCCATGACAAGATGCAAAAATTTTATCCAAAACAGCCTTTGATTTTGGTGTCGTCTATCGAGGCGGGTTTGGCGGCTGTCGCCTCAGGTCAAGCCTATGGTTATATTGATAATGTGGCGGTGATTGGGCATTACATTAAGCATTCAGGCTTAACCAATTTACATATTGCGGGAGAGTTGCCGTTCAGTGCGGATATTGCGATAGCGGTGCGCAAGGATTGGCCGATATTGCATTCCATTTTACAAAAAGTATTACAACAGATTCCCGCCAAGCAAAAAGCGGAGATGACCAATCACTGGTTACAGGTAACCTATCAGAAACGCTATAACTGGGGACAAGTGTTTGCAATCGTCACCCCGATTTTACTGATTTTAATTGTGGTTATGGTTTATAACCGTAAATTAAAACAAGCCCATGCGGATTTGCAAAAAGTGAATATGGCCTTATCGGTGTTGTCGGTGACTGACCACTTAACGGGGGTTTATAACCGTCAATTTTTAGATCAACGCTTAGAGGAGGAAGTCGCCAGAATCACTCGGCACCCGGCTCCCTTAAGCTTGGTGATGATGGATCTAGATCATTTTAAGTCCGTCAATGACGATTATGGTCATCTAGTCGGCGATCAGGTTTTGACCCAGGTGACGCAGGTCGTTCAAAATCGTGTACGAAAAACCGATGTGTTTGGACGCTGGGGTGGGGAAGAGTTTATTTTGATTTGCCCAGATACAGACTTATCTCAAGCCAAGTTGTTGGCTGAAAAAATTCGAACAGCAGTGGAAGAGGAAACTTATCCTGAGCAAATTCATCAAACCATCAGTTTAGGGGTGACGCAATTCCAACGCAATGAACCAATGAGTCAACTTGTCAATCGTGCAGATGAATATATGTATCACGCTAAACAACAGGGACGAAACCAAGTTTATGCCGGAGAAGCAACCGATGGCGGCCAAGCGTAATTCTTTTCGAGGTCAAATCCGCATCATTGGTGGTGATTTTCGGGGGCGAAAATTACCGGTGCGTGCTGCGGAAGGGTTACGGCCAACCAGTGACCGCATGAGAGAAACGCTGTTTAATTGGTTGCAATTTGAAATTGCCGGGATGAAAGGCTTAGATGTGTTTGCGGGTACTGGTGCTTTAGGGTTGGAAGCCTTATCACGTGGTGCGGCACAGGTTGATTTTTTAGAGTGGGATGCCAATACGGCGCAACAACTCCGGCAAAATTTACAAACCTTAAAAATCGAAAATGCTCAGCTCAATCAAACGGATAGTTTGCAGTGGTTGCAGCAACCCTGTACGCAGCCTTATGATTTAATCTTTTTAGACCCGCCTTTTGGGAAAGGGTTAATGCAACCCGCTTTAGAACACATTTTTCAGCAAAACTGGCTTAAAAATCACCAGGCCTGGTTGTATTTAGAGCAAGAAAAGTCACTTCACTGGCCGTCACTGCCAAAGGGTTGGCAGCTTTATCGAGAAAAAACCACATCGCAAGTTAACATGTCGCTTTGGCATTTGGATGACATTTCAACTTAAGCCAAGTAAAGAGAGGTTTTATGCACATTACAGCCGTTTATCCTGGAACATTTGACCCGATTACTTGTGGTCATTATGACCTAATTGAGCGTGCGGCACGTTTTTACGATCGGTTGATTATCGCCGTCGCTGACAATCGTAATAAAACATCATTATTCACGCTAAATGAGCGTGTTGCCTTGGCTCAGCAAGTCACCCAACGCCTGAATAATGTTGAGGTAATAAGCTTTAATGGCTTATTGGTTGATTTTGTTCGTCAGGTTGATGGTCAGGTGTTGTTACGAGGGCTGCGCGCAGTTTCTGATTTTGAATATGAATTTCAACTGGCATCCATGAACCGGAAATTGGCACCGGAGGTTGAAACCATGTTTATGACCCCGGCAGAACAGTATGCGTTTATTTCATCCAGTTTAGTCCGGGAAATTTCAGCACTGGGCGGCAATGTTTCTGAATTTGTTCATCCGATCGTGGTTGAAGCCTTGTCTCAAAAATAGTTATTAGTCCTATCAACAACTCACTTTTTAGAAGAGGTTGTTTTAGAAGGCAAAGGGTCGTCTTGGCGATGCCATAAACCATTTTCCATGACCATAGCATGTTTGGCCCAATGTGCAAATTCGGTGCGAGTGATACAGTCGGTGGTTTTGCGCTCATTACCGGCAATTTGTTTAAAAATCACAAAATCCTGATTCGGATCATCACTTTTTGATTCATCCACAATGCGACGCATCGACCACGCTCGCCCCAGTTTGCCATTGCTATAAACACCGCCTAGATGAATCTGTTCCGGTTTGAGCGTACCGGTTTGACGGTGCGCCAATGCCAATCCTAAAATACGTTTTAAGTCGGCTTCATGAATATCCACAAACGAATCGACAGACTTTAACGCCGCCAAAAAATCTTCATGGGAAAGACTATCGGCCATATCGATTGTCCGTGATTTCGATTTTTGTAGAAATATAGGGTAACGTCGCCAATAAAATAATCGATTAAAGCTGACGGCAACCGTCAGAATTAATATTAAATTTAACAGAACGGGGGTCAGTAAAAATTGATAGCCGAGATGATGAATGGGTTCACTGCCTAGGACGGTTAATAAAGCGGTTGCCCCAGCCGGAGGATGAAGACAATTTAAATAATACATACTGATAATCGCCAGACCAACCGCTAGGCCGGCCGCTAGCCATGCCGGCTCAATATATAAGGAGCAGGTGATACCGATGGTGCCCGAAATCAAGTTGCCGCCAATCACCGGCCAAGGTTGAGATAGCGGGCTATGAGGAACCGCAAACAGCAGAACTGCGGTTGCGCCCATTGAAGCCATTACGGCAAGGCTACTGTCCAAATCGAGAAATTGATGTGTGATCCACACCATGACAGCAATAGCCAAAAATCCCCCGAATGCGGACACCCATTTTTCAGTATGGCTGACAGGCGAGGTCAATACACCCAGCCAGTTAGAAAGCTTTTTTGTATAAAGTTGAATCATGCTAAAAGGTTACCTGAAAATTATCTCACCTGTCTAGCAGTACCCGTTGTTATTATCCGGGGGTAATCGGGGTATCTGCTGATTTATAACCAAGACCAATTAAAGAGTTCTTTCAGTGCTGATAGAATAAACGTCGGCAAGGCGGAAATAAAGCACACCATCATCAGGTGTTCAAATGATAAGGGGGTGGTTCCCAGAATGAGATTGCCGAAAGGGGTATAAATCATCAATAGAGACAGCAGTGCAGAGCCGATAACCGCAACCACCAGTAACTGATTTGAAAAGGGGTTGCGATGATAAAGGGTGCTAAATGTTCTGGCATCGAAAACATGAAACAGTTGGCCAAAAATCAAAGTGGCAAACGCAATGGTTTGCGCGTAGTCAATGGGCGATCCCAAATTAATAGCCACTTGAAATAGGCTATAACTAACGCCACCCATCACCAACCCCCTAATTAAAATTCGGCTGCCGAGGTGATGGGCAAAAAAACTTTCTCGGCTGGGTCTGGGTTGACGAGCCATTACATCACTTTCAGCCGTGTCCACCCCTAACGCCAAAGAAGGGATACCATCGCTAACCAGATTAACCCATAAAATCATCATTGGCGCTAAGGTGAGTAATGGCTCGCCGGATATTAACAGGAAGGCAAACAAAATGGCTGACACTTCACTGACGTTGGCCGTTAAGCCTTGGCGAATAAATTTACGAATATTGTCATAAATGCGTCGTCCTTCTCGAACTGCGTGCACAATGGTGGCAAAATTATCATCAAGTAAAATCAAGTCTGCGGATTCTTTGGCGACGCCCGTCCCGGTGATGCCCATGACAATACCAATGTCAGCTTTACGAACGGCGGGGGCATCATTCACGCCATCTCCTGTCATGGCAACCACTTCACCATTCTGTTGCAACGCTTGGACGATTCTCAGCTTATGTTCAGGTGTCACCCGTGCAAAAACCCTTACATGAGGAACGCGCTTTTCCAATTCTGTATCTGATAATTGGTTGAGTTCATCCCCACTGATAACCAGCGCCTCATCTGAGTCAATAATCCCCATTTTTTTAGCAATTGCCTTAGCGGTAATGGCATGATCGCCGGTAATCATCACAACGCGAATACCCGCTGAATGGCAATCGTTAATGGCTTGAATGGCTTCTGAACGAGGCGGGTCAATAATGCCGTGGACACCTAAGAAGGTCAGTTGACTTTCCAGTTCCGCTAAGGGCAGATTGACTTGGTCTGCTGATAGCTCCCGATATGCCACCGCTAACGTTCTTAAAGCCTGACTGCCAAATTGATGAATGACCTCGTCAATCAAGTGGCTATTGCTGAGCTGGTCTAGGTGTTTGTCTTGGTAAGCAATAATTTCGGAATGTTTTAGCAGAATATCCGGTGCCCCTTTGACGATTAACAGATAGCGGCCATTGGGCTCTTGAACAATGACGCTCATCATTTTGCGGTGGGCATCAAATGGATGGGTTTGCACAGGTTGGTATGGTTGATTTAAGGCGTCTTTGCTGAGCCCCGCTTTTGCAGCAGCGACCACTATCGCGCCTTCTGTTGGCAGTCCTTGGATATCATAACGGCCGGCATTTTCCACTAATAGCGCTTCGCTGCATAAGACGGAATAACTTAATAATTGTGTTAAATGGAAATGTGAGCCTGGATCAATTTCTGCGCCTGTTTTATCTACAAAATGACCCAGTGGCTGATATCCGCTTCCGCTGATTTGGTAATGCTCTCCAGATGCCCAACACTGCACCACTTGCATTTTATTTTGGGTAAGCGTTCCCGTTTTATCAGAACAGATGACGGAGGTGGATCCCAGTGTTTCTACAGATGCTAACTGTTTAGCCAAGGCATTATTACGCATCATTTGTCCGGCGCCCAGGGTTAAAACAATGGTCACTAAAGTGGGTAAGCCTTCTGGAATGGCTGCAACCGCCAATGAAATACTGGTGTTTACCAATGCGGAAAAGGTGAGCCCTTTTAGTAGACCGATGCCGATAATAATGGCAACAATAATGAGTGCCGCCCAAATGAGGGTGTGAGATAGGGTTTGAATCCGAAGTTGTAATGGGGTTAAGCGGTTTTCAGTTGTTTGCATTAAGGTAGCGATTTTACCGACTTCTGTCTCCATGCCCGTCGCAACGACAATGGCTATGCCGTGACCATGATGGATGGACGTACTCATAAACCCCATATTGAACTGATCTCCCAGCGCCGGGGAGGGATCCTCAAGGGATTGATTATTTTTTTCAATCAGATCTGATTCACCCGTAAGTGCCGATTCATTGACTTGTAGGTGCGCCGTTTCGATAAACCGGCAGTCTGCCGGAATAATGTCGCCGGTTGATAATTTGATTATGTCGCCCGGAACCAATTGGCTGGTCGTAATTTTTTGCCATTGCCCGGCTTGCTTAACCATACAATGAGGCGCTGCCATATCGCGCAACGCATCAATCGATTTTTGCGCTTTAAATTCTTGGATAAAACTAATCAGCGCATTAATCAAAATAATCACACTAATAGCGATGGCATCGACGAAATGGTGGGTGTAGAAAGACAATAGCGCACCAATCGCCAAAATAACCAATAAGGGGTTTGTGAGTTGACGTAAAAATAGTTTGATGGGAGAGAGCCTGGCAAAAGCAATTAACGCATTGCTGCCAAATTCGGCTTGCTTTTGTTGACGAACAGCAGGGTTTAAGCCTGTTTTGATATCGGTACCCAGCGTGTCAAGGGTATCTTGGATCGACTGTTGAAACCATTTTTGTGATGCCATCGTTTAAAACTTCCTTTAGACGAGTAAGTTGAACTGCTAACGCCGTGGGGTATCGAGTGCAAACGGCACGACCAATACCTGATTATTTGGTTGGGTGATTAACACGGAAACTTGCCAGTGCATGTCGTCCAGTGTACAGAATGCCAGCATAGATTGTCCGCGAAAGTAACCGGGTTGATTGGGGACTGCGGCTAACGGCACGCGATTATAGCCCATATACATATTCTCACCCGCAATATCCAGTTCTACTTTCTGGGCATTGATGCCCTGTAATTGCACGTCCACTTCTAACATGCGTGCAACCTTAATCGGTTTTGGGCTGATTTGAAGTCGAACACTTTGCTGTGCTTGTTTGGCTTCGCAAGCTTGCTGATGTAACGAGCAATCTTTGAGCATTGGCCAACTGGTGACTGTCTCTGTTGAATTGGATTGAAATTCGCAACTTGATAAAATCAATAATCCCATCAGCGTCGCAGTCAATAACACACTGTATCCCTTTAATGGGCTTTGATGAAAGAAGCGTCTTAATTTGTTATAAATCACTGTGTGCATGAGTGTCTCATTGGTCGCTGCTAAGTCTGTATCTTAAAGGGTTTGGTGGCTTGGCTCAAGTCAAATCGAAGTCACCTTGACAACCAGTACAAAAATAGCTGGCACGTTGATTTTGAATTATTTTTTGAATCGGTTTTCGGCAATGAATACAGGGTTGATTAACCCGTCCATAAACCTGTAATTGTTGTTCAAAATAGCCGGGCTTGCCATCCGGGGTCAAAAAATCTTTTAAGGTGGTTCCGCCTTGGGCAATCGCATTTGATAAAACTTGTTTAATCGCGGTGACTAAAGCGGCAATTTCATCCGCTGTTAAACTCTTGGCAGGTCGACGCGGATGAATCTTGCTCATAAACAGTGCCTCATTCGCATAGATATTGCCCACACCGACAACCACCGTGTTTTGCATAATCGCATGCTTAATCGCCAAAGTACGATTGACCAGTTGCTGAGAGAGGGTTTCTGCATTAAATGCTGCCGTTAAAGGTTCCGGTCCCAAATGTTTAAATAGCGGGTGTTGATTCAAAGGTTGCTCCGTCCATAGCCAACAGCCAAATCGTCTGGGGTCGTGATAACGTAATAGCCAACCATTATCCAAAATCAAATCGATATGGTCATGTTTTCGGACAGGTGTCGATTGAGGGAGCACGCGTAAATTGCCTGACATCCCCAGATGAATAATAATATGCCCGGATGCGGTTGCTAATAATAAGTATTTAGCCCGTCTTTCCACCGATAAAATGACCAGGCCTGGCAAAATTTGGCTTAGGGCGTTATCTACCGGCCAACGCAAAGACCCATTTCGAATCACAATCGATTGAATAACCTGTCCCGTCGTTTTGGGTTGGATGCCTTTTTTGGTGGTTTCCACTTCAGGGAGTTCTGGCATGATTCTTTCTTCTATTCTCTGTAAAGGGTTTTTAAGGGTTCTGTTTTGGCGCCATTCTAAATTAAATTGTGATTTTTAGACAGATGGCCGATATAAAAAGTATCAAAGACAGTTATATAGAACCACTGATACACAAGGAGATAAATCATGAATACCAGTCAATATTTTTTAGACAGTGATGAGTTTGGTTATTGTGTTAGAAATGCTCAGGGCGCCGTTGCCAGTTTTAAAATGATCGATGATGCCTTTGAAGCCATGCGCGATTTCCAAACCAAAACCTTCCCGGAAAATTGGGCAAAAATTCCACCCGCCACCCAATCCTTTAAAAAGCGTTGCTATGGTAGCGAGCTACTTCACTAGTTGACCCGTTTAACATGGGTCAACAGCAATAAGGTTTCCAATCGGTGTAATATTTTAGGTCTCTTTACCTGAATGAGGCCTTTGCACGAGATGGCATCACCAATAAAAAGCGTTAAAATTTCCCACATTTGTCTTTCGCGCCCCACTCATGTATAGGTCTCTAGTACAAAATAGTTCGATGCACATAAGAATTTGGTTATAATCGAGTGATGAAGATTTCAACCTTAGCCATTGTTCTTTCGTTATGATCCTTTCAAAACTCAAGTTTTGCTGCTTACTCATATGGGTGCTATGGGCGTCGTCCTTTACGACCCAAGCGCAGCCTGCCCCCGCGCCTTCTATTCCGATCAGTGTGCAATTTAATTGGCATCATCAGTTTCAATACGCCGGATTTTACGCGGCGCTTCAACAAGGTTTTTATCAAAAAGCCGGATTAGCGGTCACCCTAAAAACTTGGCAACAGGGTGTTAAGGTGTTAGATGAAGTGGTTTCCGGACGGGCTGATTTTTCAGTGGGTTACAGTTCCTTAGCGGTCGATTTTGCCAGAGGGGCGCCGATTCGTTTGGTGATGAGTTCATTTCAATTTTCACCCATGGTGTTACTGTCGCACAGACCGTTGAAAGACCTTTCCGACTTTTCGGGCAAAAAGGTCATGCATTTCGGCAATTTACAAATACAAGGCCTGCTCAATAAAGCCAAAATGCAAATAAAAACGCCCATTTTAGAGGTGCCTTCTTCGGGTAATTTACAAGATTTTATTGACCATAAAGTGGACTTTTATGCTGCTTATATGACCAATGAACCCTATCGCTTACAGCAACAAAAGGTTCCCTACTATATTGTGGATCCTAAATCTTTTGGGGTGCAAAGTTACGGAGATTTGGTCATTACCTCAAAAAAGATGGCAACCCAATCTCCTGAGGCGGTTGAAGCCTTTAGAAAAGCAACGATTCAAGGGTGGGAATACGCATTAGCCCATCCTGAAGAGGTGGTGGACTACTTAATGGCGAACTATCCTGTCGTCAAAACACGTGATGCACTCATCGATGAGGCCGCTAAAACAGAAGCCTATGTTCGTTCGGGGTCTGTCCCCATCGGAGCCGTTTCCCCCGAAAAATTGGTGGCAACCATTGTCGATGCGAAAGAGTCGGGATTTATCAATGAAACTCAATTTGACAACCTGGATATAAACCAATTTTTAATTCACCCTCACCGCCTAATGCTCTCTAAAGAAGAACAAGATTATATTCGGGCGTATCCGGTTGTTAAGATGGCCAATGATATTAATTGGGCACCCTTTGAATTTATCGATAATGAAGGACAATATCGGGGGATCGCCGCAGATTACTTCAAGTTGATTTCGCAGAGGACGGGGCTTCAATTTCAACCGGTTACAGATATCAGTTGGGATGCTTTGGTCAAGCAAACTCAGCTGGGGCATTATGATATCTATTCCGCAGCGGTGGCCACGCCAGAAAGAACCGCTTATATGCGCTTTACCAAGCCTTATTTATCTTTTCCAATGGTGTTACTGGGGTCTGACCGGTTGTCAGCCGTATCGGGCTATGAGCAGCTCAATGGTGAAGTGATTGCGGTGGTAGAAGGCTATTGGTCAGAAGAGTTTTTGACCCAAAAGTATCCGCAAATTCAGATGTTAAAAGTTGGCTCGGTGAAAGAAGGGATTGAAGCGGTCATTGAAGGACGCGCCAAAGCCTATTCCGGAAATTTGGGCGCCATTAATTATGCCATCAATCAATATGGCTTAACGGGCGTGCATATTATTGGTCAATCCTCACACCGGTTTGAGTTGGCGATTGGGGTTCAACGTAATAATCCCATTTTATTCAGTATCTTGCAAAAAGCCTTAGACTCGGTTTCTGAATCAGAACGAAGCACGATTTTTAGTCGCTGGATTCAACTCAATATGGTGCGCCATTTTGATAAAACAGAGTTGTTTCAAATCGGCATCTCTTTTCTGACGGCTTTGCTATTGATGTTGGCGATTATTTTTATTTTTCGTTATCAAAAAAATCAGCGTCAAAGCTATATTAATCAAATTCATGAATTGACCTATGCAACCCTAATTGATGCCAAAACGTTTCAATTTATCTGGGTCAGTGATGCCTATTGCCAACTGACGGGCTATTCAAAAAATGAATTATTGGGGCGAGATTACACCAGCATGGCAACCCAAAAATTAACCGATAAGGCGCTTGAAAAGATTAAGAAACAAGTTTTTTCCGGGAAACCTTGGGAAGGTGAAATTGATGGTAAAACCAAAGATAATTCAACCTATTCAGTGGTGCTGACGCTGACCCCTGTTAAAGATTTTTGGGGGCATATTGATAAAATATGGGCAACCCGAGTGAATATTACTGAGCGTAAACGCATTGAACAATTGGCGATTACAGATGAATTAACCCATCTTTATAATCGACGTTATTTTACGCAAACCTTCTCTAAGGAAATTAATCGTGCAAAACGGCATGGCAATGCGCTGTCAATAGCCTTATTGGATATTGATTATTTCAAGAAAATTAATGATACATACGGTCATCAAAAAGGTGATGAGGTTCTTCAGCAAGTTGCCGAGACATTGACAAGCCACTTTAATCGCGCATCCGATTTTGTGTTTAGAATGGGAGGTGAAGAGTTTTGGGTTCTCAGCGATTTTGACAATGAACAGGCGTTTCAAACGCACTTGGAAGAACTTTGCGTTCGAGTAATGGCGTTGGAGATAAAAAATAACGCGTCTGAATTTAAAGTGATGACCGTGTCAATTGGGGCGGCATTTGTTCCGGCAGCGGATTTAACCGACTCTGAGGCCTTATACTATTTAGTCGATAATGCTTTGTATCAAGCTAAGCAAAATGGACGCAATCAGATTGTCATGGTGAAAGATTTTCAAAGCGAAAAGGGTTTATAAAAAAACCCGGCCTTGTGAGCCGGGTTTGATTAAATGGTTTGGGTAAAACCGATTTAATGACTTACTTAATTTTTGCTTCTTTAAAGAGAACATGTTTACGCAAAACGGGATCATATTTTTTGATCTCAAATTTGCCGGCCATGTTACGTTTATTTTTATCCGTAGTATAAAAATAAGCGCTTTCTGTCGATTGAAGTTTAATTTTATCGCGCATGTCGGGCTCCCTTAAACTTTCTCACCACGTGCACGCATTTCTGCCAACACGGACTCAATACCATTCTTATCAATCACTCGCATTCCGGAAGTGGAAAGACGAAGTTTGACAAAACGGTTTTCATTTTCAACCCAAAAACGATGTGTTTGTAGATTAGGTTCAAAACGACGACGAGTCTTACGATGAGAGTGGGAAACATTGTTACCGACAACAGGTTTTTTCCCTGTTACTTGGCAAATTTTAGACATTTCTCAATTCCTCTCAAAAAAATGAATGTTGAACACTCACACATTAAAAATATTCGAATATTTCTATGTTAAAACGATCCCAATAAAAGGGGGGAATCCTTTATTAGCAACCCGTAAAAAACAAGAAGCGAGATTATGCCTAAAACTGACTTAAAAAGCAAGTTTATTGTCAAGGTATCCGCAACAGGGTTTTAGCGTTGGTGTCTTTGAGATAAGCGGCGTAAAAGTGGGTGAACCAAGATGAAAAGCCCGGTGGTGACAACCATTAAGCAGACAAAAATATAGCCAAAGAGATCCGGAGCCTTCATCATGGTGCTCATTAAGGATTCTTGATAATAAAAAAACCATTGGTGTTGTTCCGGGAAAATCCATATATGAAGTTGATAGAACACCGTTTCCGGCCCCCAAATTAAAATCGGAACCAGCAGCCCGAGTGCCCCTAATGTCCCCGCCGTTAGCAGCTGTTTGCTCGAAGGGTAGCGATGTCGATAAATCATAAAGCCCGTCCATAACAGCCAAATAATCAAACCATAGAGCGCGGCGGTCTGCAAAATGGAAATGAGATGAGCAACATCCTTTAAATGAACAATTTCAGCCGGACGCAATAGCGCAACGCGATATTGTGGCGTTTCATAGTAAAGTTTTTCCAGTCCCTCTCCGTGATGGTGAATGGCTTTAACGATGTCGGCAAACAACTGATAGCGTGTTTCAGCTGAGGTTTCTTCAAACCCCTTACGGTATAAATTTAAAGGGGCATACCGTTCAATGTGGTCGCCAATACCGGCATAGTCATGCCAAAGCGGGTAGCCAAAATTGACCTGTGCCAAGGTTAGCCAGCTGGCCCAAAAACACAGCAATAGCGTTAGCCAAGTCCATCCAATGCGTTGAATAATGGTCAGCATTAAGGCATTTCTCCTGTTTGTGCCAGCGAGACCCAACGACCATGATCCCCTAAAATAACATGATCCAGGCAGCGCACTTCGACTAATGCTAAAGCTTGTTGCAGATGTTGCGTTAACCGTTTATCCGCTTCGCTGGGGGTTGGGTCTCCTGACGGATGATTATGCGCCAAAATAACGGCAGCCGCTTGGTGTTCTAAAGCACAGATCACCACTTCTCTGGCATGAACGGATGCTTGGTTCAGCGTGCCGGTAAAGAGAGGTTTGAATTGGATAAACTGATGTTGTTGATCCAGTAGGATGATCCCAAAGGTTTCACGAGATTGATTGCCTAGGTGGTGTTGTAACAGTCGTGCCACCGCTTCGGGTTGGGTCAAGGCATCTCCCTTGGTTAGCCCCGATTCGAAGTGCCGACGTGACATTTCTAACACGGCACGCATCTGTACATATTTAGCCTGCCCCAAACCTTTGGCGCTGCAAAAATCGGCCTCATCACTGGTTAATAACCGGTGCAGACTGCCAAAGTGATCTAACAGATCCTGAGCCAACTCAACCGCACTTTTTCCTTTGACGCCCACACGCAAAAAAATGGCCAGCAATTCTGCATCCGAAAGCTGTGCAGAACCATAGCGGAGTAATTTTTCACGAGGTCGATCATTTTCATGCCAGTCGGTAATTGCCATGTTTTTGCGCTTTTTTGATAAGATAAGCGCTATCTTAAGTCAAAGAGGAAAGTCAGGCAATGTTTGAGCTTGAAATGCGCGTTCGTGACTATGAGTGCGATTTGCAAGGCGTGGTCAATAATGCGGTTTATCAAAACTATTTGGAACATGCACGCCATGCGTTTTTATTGGCCAATGGCATTCATTTTGCCGAAGTGACCGAGCAAGGCATTCATTTAATGGTGGTTCGCGCTGAATTAGATTATAAGGCGTCATTAAGGCCTAATGATTGGTTTGTGGTGCAAGTTCAGTTGGTGCTAGAAGGGCCTGCTAAGGTGGCGTTTTTGCAAAATATTGTCCGTAAAGATGGCACACTGGTGTTGGCCGCTAAGATGATTGGTGTCACGGTTAAAAATGGTCGCCCTGTTAAATTGCTGGATGAATTAAAGGCGTTGGTTTCTGTATGAATATCCTATTGGGTGTCACAGGCGGTATTGCCGCTTATAAATCTTTAGAATTGGTCAGGCTCTGTCGTAAGGCAGGGCATGAAGTTCAAGTGGTGATGACCTCGGGTGCCAAACAGTTTATTCAGCCGCTTTCCTTTCAAGCGCTTTCCGGGCGTCCGGTGCGAGATCAGCTGTTTGATAACGATCAAGAAGCGGGCATGGGGCATATTGAGTTGGCCAGATGGGCCGATAGCGTGGTGATTGCGCCTTGTTCTGCTGAAACCTTGGCGAAACTCAGAATGGGGCGTGCGGATGATTTATTGACGACGCTTTGTCTGGCAACCGATCGACCGATTTTGGTTGCGCCTGCCATGAATCAACAGATGTGGGCGAATCAAGCGACTCAAGAAAATGTTTCGGTTTTACAGTTGCGTGGCATGGAGGTGATAGCGCCGGCAGTGGGAACGCAAGCCTGTGGTGAAGAAGGTGCAGGACGGATGCCGGAACCGCTTGATATCTTGAACCGGATTACCGAATTGACCGAAAAAATCGCCAAAAATGGCCAGGCCTGGTCGAAATTAAGCGCATTTTGGCAAGGAAAGCGGGTGCTAATCACCGCCGGCCCGACCTATGAAGCGATAGACCCGGTCAGATTTATAGGCAATCGCAGTTCAGGAAAAATGGGCTTCGCACTGGCAGAAGTGGCGCATAAACTGGGTGCAGAGGTCACTTTAGTGGCCGGGCCGGTTGCGTTATTTGCTTCAGAAGGCATCCATCGCATCAATGTGCGTACGGCGCTTCAAATGTTTGATGTGGTTCAAGCGCATTATGCTGTGCAGGACGTGTTGATCAGTGCAGCAGCAGTGGCGGATTTTCGCCCTGAAACCGTGGCGAAAAATAAACTGAAAAAATCCTCAGATCAAGATGAAATGACGTTAACACTGGTCAAAAATCCGGATATTGTTGCTTGGGTTGCACAACAAACGGATAAGCCGTTCGTGGTTGGGTTTGCTGCTGAAACCACCGATTTATTAGCGTTTGCAAGACAAAAACGACGCACAAAAAATTTGGATTTAATCTGTGCCAATTCAGTCGGCGAAACGCTGGGGTTTGATACGGCTGACACGGCATTAACCCTTATCTCAGAACAAGGAGAAGTGGCCTTGCCCCGTGCCACTAAAAATGCGCAAGCCCATGGTGTACTAGAGGCCATTATGCAACAATGGGATTAACCGAGTTGCGCATGCCTTTAATTGTTATCCCATTTATTATTAAGGAACAGAACCATTATGACACTACAAGTCGAATATAAGATTTTGGATCCCCGGCTGGGAAAGGAAATTGAAATGCCGCATTATGGAACTGCCGGTTCAGCGGGGTTGGATTTGCGGGCGTGTTTAGAAACCGATTTGATCTTGGCGCCCGGTGAGACCGCGCTGATTCCAACCGGCATGGCGATTCATTTGGATGATCCCGGTTTAGCCGCGATGATATTGCCTAGATCCGGGTTAGGACATAAGCATGGCATCGTTTTAGGGAATTTGGTTGGCTTAATCGATTCCGATTATCAAGGACCCTTAATGGTGTCGTGTTGGAATCGCAGCGAAACGGCTTATACCATCCATGTCGGAGAGCGTATTGCGCAAATGGTGATCGTGCCGGTATTACAACCCGTTTTTACAGAGGTGACAGAGTTTGGAGAAGCCACCGAGCGGGGAGAAGGTGGATTTGGGCATACCGGACAGCATTAAAATTGTCATTCCAATGTCATCTCAAGGTCATAAGATTACCCAAAAACCTTTGCATGAGTGGGACGCGAACCAAAAATAGGGTAAATTTTAGCCATTTTTATTCGGGTCGCCATTTCGTGCAAAGGTCTCTACAATTTTGTTAAGGAATAGACTGTGAACAATCCAGTGGATAGCAGTATTTTTAGAACCTACGATATTCGTGGGGTGGTGGATGAAACCTTAACGGAATTTGGCGTCGAAAAAATTGGTCAAGCGATTGCCGGTGAACTGATTGTTGCCGGTGAAACGCAAGTGGTGTTGGGCAGAGATGGGCGCTTATCGGCGCAACGCTTTGCCGATGCCATGGTTCGTGGTTTGACGCAAATGGGCATTTCGGTCATTGATCTAGGGCAGGTGATGACGCCCATGTGTTATTTCGCCGCCGAAACACTGGATGGCGTCAATTCTTGTGTGATGTTAACCGGCTCTCATAATCCGCCTCATTACAATGGGATTAAAATAGTGATACAAGGCGTCACCTTGTATGGGGATGCCATTCAAGCGTTGAAACGGCGTATTGATCAGAATTGTTTTGAAACATTACCCAGGCCTGGGCAAATTCTTCCCGTGTCGATTTCGGCTGCTTATCAAGCTCGCATTTTAGAAGATATTCAATTGGTGAAACCCTTAAAGGTGGTTGTGGATGCCGGCAATGGTGTCGCCGGCGCTTTTGCGCCCGAGCTATTGCGCCGGCTGGGGTGTGAAGTGGTTGAGTTGTTTTGTGACGTCGATGGTCATTTCCCGAATCACCATCCGGATCCGGCCAAACTTAAAAACCTGGAAACCTTGTCTCAAACCGTTTTATTGACCGGCGCCAATCTCGGCATTGCATTTGATGGTGATGGTGATCGCTGTGGCGTGGTCGATAATGAAGGCAAGCCGTTGTATCCTGATCGACAATTGATGCTTTATGCTCAGGATGTTTTGAGCAGAGTGCCGGGCGCTTTGGTGTTGTATGACATTAAGTGCAGTGCTTTATTGGCGAAGGTGGTGGAAGCGGCGGGCGGTCGGCCGATGATGTGGAAAACCGGTCATTCTTACATGAAAGCAAAAATGCGCGAAACCGGTGCTGCTTTGGGGGGGGAAGTGTCCGGGCACATGTTTTTTAAAGAACGCTGGTATGGCTTTGATGATGGCCTTTATACCGCGGCGAGAATGTTAGAGATTCTTGCCAAAGCGCCCTGTTCGGCAGCCGAATTGTTTGCGACACTCCCCAATGCTTATAACACGCCTGAAATTGAAATTGAAATGGCAGAAGGCGAGCCTTATGTCTTTATGGATAAAATTCGGGAACAGGCAGAATTCGATGACGCTCAGGTTTTTGATTTGGATGGACTCAGAGTCGATTTTGAAGATGGTTGGGGATTAATACGGGCTTCGAATACCACGCCTGTAATCGTTCTGCGTTTTGAAGGTGAGACGCCAGAAGCTTTACAGCGTATTCAACAGCGATTTAAAACGTTAATTCACACTGTGAATCCAAAATTGGTCATCCCATTTTAAAAAGTTGATATAGAATAACAATTTGATTAATTGATGACGAAACCGTTTAGCATTGTCTAACCGCATAAATAATACAAAACGTTAAAAAGAGGCTCGGATGGAGCAGAGATTAAGAGCCGCCATGGCGGCGATAAAAGGCGTAAAAATTCCCGATCTACCCAAAGAAGTTTTTGAACTACAGCAAGCACTTCAATGTAAATTTCCGAATAATCAAGATATTGCCAATATTATTTCTGCCAACACCAAATTGTCGGGTGAAGTGCTTCGGATTGTCAATTCGCCGATTATGAAACTCAAACGGCAGGTCAATAGTATTCGCGAAGCAGTTGACAGCCTAGGCTACGCGAATTTAAAAATTTGGTGTTAGCAGCTGCGCTTAAAAATATTTTCAATACCCGTGAAGTTTTGGAGATTATTGAACATTCAAAGGATGTGGCTTTTTGCTGTGCAGAATTATCCGAGTATGTTGATGGGGTCAGCCGTGACGAAGCCTATCTAATTGGTTTGTTTCACAATGGTGGGGCGCTGTTGCTCGCTACCAAAGAACCGGAGACCTATCCTAAGTTTTTTTCGCTCACCAATTCCAGTCCCATCAGCGGTGTTCATAAAGAGATTGAGAAGTATGGTACTTCGCATATGGATATCGGCATCCTGCTTGGTCAGCGCTGGAAACTGCCGGTTGAAATGTTGAATGTGATTATGCATCATCATACCGAGCGCAATGATATGGGGCAGGAAAAAATTCGGGGGATGATGGCGATGGTCAAAATTTCCAATATGATCGTCAATGAAATTTCACTGGGTTCTTATATCACCGAAGAAGCCAAAAGTTATTTAAAGAATGCTCAACAAGAACTGCTGCTAGATCCGGAAACCATTAATCAAATTAGACGTATTCTGATTTCCTCTCTATAATAACGGCCTCAAAGTCTCTTTGTAACCAAATCAAATCACCAGGCCTGGTGATTTTAGGAGTTTTTTATGCCCTCTTTTGATATTGTTTCTGAACTCGATAAACATGAGTTAACCAATGCCATTGATCAAGCCAACAAAGAAGTGACGACGCGTTATGATTTCAAAGGAACGGATTCGAGCTTTACGTTAAAAGATAATGTGGTTACGCTCAAAACCGAGTCGGAATTTCAGTTGCAGCAAATGCTCAATATGCTGATTGAAAAAGCCAATCGTCGGGGGGTTGATGTGAAATGTATGGAAATAAAAGACCCAGACATTCAGTTAAAAACCGCCAAACAAGTGGTAGAGATGAAAGAAGGGCTAGATGCTGCTTTGGCCAAAAAAATTATTAAGGCCATCAAGGATGCTAAGTTAAAAGTGCAAGCCAATAAGCAAGAAGACTCGGTTCGTGTCACCGGTAAAAAACGCGATGATCTCCAAGCGGTTATGCAGTTACTAAAAGGCATGGAAGATCTCGATATGCCATTACAATTCAATAATTTTAGAGACTAATAGTCAGTTGATATCAATGATGAGAGTGCAATCCACCCTGAATTTAAACAAAGCCCAAGCACAAAATATTGCTTCGGTCTTAGCCGAAGCCTTGCCCTATATCCAGCGTTTTTCCGGTAAAACCATCGTGGTTAAATATGGCGGTAATGCCATGACAGAAGAGGCTTTAAAGAACGGTTTTGCCCGCGATATTGTCTTGATGAAGTTAGTGGGGATGAACCCGGTAGTGGTGCATGGCGGTGGCCCACAAATTGGTCACCTACTGGAAAGAGTTGGCAAACAATCAAAATTTATTCAGGGGATGCGGGTCACCGACTCGGAAACCATGGATATTGTCGAAATGGTGTTGGGCGGAATGGTTAATAAGGAAATCGTTAATTTGATTCATCAACATAACGGTAATGCGGTTGGCTTAACCGGCAAAGACGGTAATTTGATTCAAGCCCGAAAAATGGAAATGACCGCCTTTAATGAAGATTTAAATGCCCCTGAGCTGATTGATTTAGGGCATGTCGGTGAAGTGGCTAAAATCAATACCAAAGTGCTGGATATGTTGATTCAAGATGACTTTATTCCGGTGATTGCACCTGTCGGCGTCGATCAAAATGGACAGTCTTATAATATCAATGCCGATTTGGTTGCGGGTAAAGTGGCGGAAGCGTTAAATGCTGAAAAACTGATGTTGCTGACCAATACGCCAGGCTTGCTGGATAAGACCGGTGATTTGTTGACCGGTTTGAATGCCGATTCCGTGGCAAGGTTGATTGGGGATGGCACGATTTATGGGGGGATGCTCCCTAAAATTCAGTGCGCCCTGGAAGCGGTTGAAAATGGCGTTCGCTCGGCACACATTATTGATGGTCGGGTTGAACATGCGGTGATGTTAGAAGTCTTTACCGATGAAGGGGTGGGCACCTTAATCACCGCCAAATGATATGGCTATCTTAAATGGAAAGTCTCTTTGACCATTTGCTGTTATTTTTAGTGTCACTGATTGCAAACCTACTCTCTGCCTTAGCGGGCGGCGGGGCGGGGTTGCTGCAACTCCCCGCTTTACTCTTTTTAGGCTTGCCATTCAGTTTGGCATTGGCGACCCATAAAGTTGCCAGTGTCTTTCTTGGATTGGGTGCCGGCGCACGCCACTTTCGTTCTGCTCAGTTTAATCTTCGATTTATCTTAGTTATTCTTGCTTTTGGCTTGCCTGGTGTGGTGGTCGGTGCCAATGTGATTCTGGCCATTCCGGACGCTATTGCAGAAATTGCTTTGGGTGTCCTGACCCTCGCATTAGGGATCTATTCAGTTGTGCAACCCAATTTAGGACAAATTCATCAATTAAAAAGACAAACGCGCTCGGGTTGGTTGCTCGGTGGGCTGGTGCTATTGATGATAGGGGTGTTGAATGGTTCTTTAACGTCCGGTACGGGGTTGTTTGTCACGCTGTGGCTTATCGTGTGGTTTGGGCTGGACTATAAAACAGCCATCGCTTATACGCTGGTGTTGGTGGGCATTTTTTGGAACGGCATCGGTGCTTTTACGCTCGGCTTTCAAGGGCAGATTCAATGGGACTGGTTGCCCGCTTTGATTGTCGGTTCGTTTTTTGGGGGGTATTTGGGTGCGCACTTGTCGATTATCAAAGGCAATCGTTTGGTGAAGCGGGGATTTGAAGTGATTACGGTTTTGGTTGGCAGCAGTTTGATTCTTAAGAATTTTATATAAAGACACCTTTGCACGAGAGGGGGGCACGAATAGAAATTGCCCGCATCTTTGTTTCGCCTCCCTCCCATGCAAAGGTCTCGGTTTATATAAAAAAGGGTGCTTTCGCACCCTTTTTTATTAACCGAACCTTGATCAGGCCTGGTTAAAATTCACCCCATTCATCGTCTTTCGGTTTTGATGCAATGGTGGGGGGCGGGGTTTGCGTTTTGGTCGCGGCCACCGGTTTGGCTGATAAAGCGCGTGGCTGCATGGTGTTGGCTTGGCTTTGCTGTTGCTGAGCTAAGGTTTGCTCAAGACGCGTTAAGCTGTCAACGACTTTATCGCTGGCATCATCGAAATTATGAAACTCCTTGCGAACCAGATCCATGTCTTTCATTTCATGCGCATCTAAAATGCGTTTAATGGTGGCGTGGACTTCGGCATGCCATTTATCCAAGGTTTGCATTTCAGCGAGGTTAGCATACTGCTGACCTTCCGGACCGTAAAACCATTTTCCTAACGCACATTTGGTATGATCAGTGGCCACTTCACGGCTAAATTCGACATTTAGGCCTTCTACATAACCCAGAACGGTTCCTTTCCATTGGCGGTGTGCACGTCTGGCATTGGCAAAGGTAAAGTTACCGGTTTGCATGGCAGTATCAAATCCGAGTTGGTGAATATCCATTTTAAAGTTACTGATCACCGAATTCACTTCTTCCGCCAAACGGCTCATTTCTTCAGTTCTTTGAGCGGTTTCATCGACCAAAGCTGAGTTTTGTTGGGTGACCTGATCAATACTGCTAATCGCGATATTAACCTGTTCGACCCCTTTTGCTTGTTCGGCAGTCGTTTGAGAAATTTCACTGACATAAGCACCAATTCTGGCGATAGAATCATTGATGAGTTCCAGTGCTTTACCGGATTCATCTGCAAGCTTGGCGCCTTCGTGAACTTTTTCAACGGTATTATCAATCAACTGACGAATGTCTTTAGCGGCATCGGCTGACTTAGCGGCTAATGAACGGACTTCACCCGCCACCACTGCAAACCCTCGACCATGATCACCCGCCCGAGCGGCTTCGACCGCTGCATTGAGTGCTAATAGATTGGTTTGGAAAGCAATGCTATCAATCAGTGCGGTGATTTCCGAAATTTTGGTACTGGCTTCATTAATTTCATTAATCGATTCAATGGTTTTTTGCACCACCAAATTAGCCTCTTGCGCTTCTTTCAGTGAAGCATTGGCCGCTTCATTTGCATCCTTAGCATTGTTGGCCGTTTGTTGAATCGTTGACGTAATCTGTTCCATACTGGCTGCCGTTTCTTCTAAAGACGCGGCTTGCTGTTGCGTTCTGCCGGAAAGATCCGAAACATCTTGAGCAATGGTAATGGTGCCATCAGAAAGCTTACGAATCGAATAGTTTGACTGGGAAAGCAAGCTGGAAATATTATTAACCGAGTTATTAATCCCTTCTTTTAATACTGCCAGTGTTCCACTGGTGTCAGCATGAATACGCGGTTTTAAGTCACCGGCACCCTGGGCAATCATCACTTGGGTCGTTTCTTCAATAACGGATTCGAGTTTGTTTAAAGAGTTATTGATATTATGCTTTAATTGATCAAATTCGCCTTGTACCTCTGATGTCATGCGTTGTGAGAAAAATCCTTGCGCGACTTGTGACATCAGTGTATTGACTTCTGCAAAAACCATTTGTAAGGTTTCCATGGTTGCATTGACATTGCTCATAGCGGTTTCGAATTCACCATAGACGGTCAGCGAACTCTTTTCGTTAAATTTCCCTTGCGAAATCGACGCTAACAGGCGGTTGATTTCCGTAAAATTTTCTTTAAGGGTATTTGCCGATTCGCCAAGGTTGACGGCCATAACATTGAAATCCCCTTTGAAATCAATGACACTTTTGGCATTTAGGTTGCCATGGGAAAATTCTTTGAGGGTTCTCCCTGATTCACCTAGTGAAACTTGAGTATTTTGTAATAGCGCATTATAGGCATCGGCCAGTTGTTTGGCTTCCCCTTTAAGGGTGTTGTCGATTCGTAAACTGAGATCCCCGGATTGCTCGGTTTTTGTAATGGTTTGGGTAATGTTCCTAATTGGTTTAATGACATTCAGATGTATTGAAATAAGCTGTAAGAGCATTAACACGATCATTGATATAGCAATATGGATAATTTCATTTAAATTGCTTTGGAATAGGAGTTCGGCACCGAGTGCCACAATCACCAAAGAAATTAAACTGTATGCAAACGTTTTGGGCATTAAATTTAAATTAACAAAGGGGTTGAGCGCAGAAAATCGACCGTGGCCAGCTTTAAAAATTTGCCCTTGTTTGATTTTGAGCTTGCCGGCATTAATGTCTTTATAGGCTTGGGTGGCCAGTTGTATTTCAGCAGAAGAAATGGGTTTGCGAACCGAAATATAGCCGGTGACTTGACCCTTTTCAATAATGGGGGCAGCATTAGCCTTGACCCAATAATTTCGGCCCTCTTTGGTGCGGTTTTTAACAATTTGTGTCCAGGATTTGCCGGCTTGGAGGGTTTGCCAAAAATCCTTAAAAACGGCTTTCGGCACATCAGGGTGGCGGAGGATATTATGCGGTTGGCCAATGATTTCTGCTCTATCATAGCCACTGATTTCAATAAATTCGCAGTTGGCTTCTAAAATCGTACCTTTTAAGTCCGTTCGGGAAATAATGCGATAATGTTCAGGAATGGAAACGGTTTCATCAATGATGGGTCTATCAGCCATGCTCATTAGTCAGTATCCTCTTTAATTTAAGTGCAATTATTATATAATTGATACATTGTATCGGTTTTATATAAATGTTGTAATTTTTTTTGAATCAAAAAGCGCTTTTAAAAAAACGTTGGCAAAACAATCCGTTATTCGGTTTTTTCAACCCCCTCATGGGCGGGTAAAGTGATGTCTTTTGGGCGGATAAATTGGGTTAATCGTGCAGAGCCAGGGGTTAAGTGTTGCCAATGAAATGGCATCACAAAGTGTGCCAAACTGGCGGTGGGGAACAGCTTTGAAGAATGGGGTTCTTGCTTTTGAGATAAAAAGTGCATTAAGGCTTCTAATCCCGGGTTGTGACCGATCACCAATACCCGTTCATATTGGGTCGGCACAGTGGATAACAGCGTTTTTAAGGTATCTAGGTTTGCTAAATAGAGTTCGTTATGGACTTGAGTGGGAATATTTTTGGGCAGTTTGAGTCGTTTCAAGGTTTGGCAGGCGCGTTTTGCAGGGGAGACCAAGATCAGGTCGGGAATCAAGTCGTGGTCATTGAGCCAATGTGAGATTTTACAGAGGGTCTTTTTGCCCTTATCGGCCAGTGGCCGGTCTAGGTCTGCAAGCGACTCGTCCTTCCAGTCCGATTTGGCGTGTCTTAATAACATGAGTTCTCGTAACGGCTGATTCACTTCGTTTATGTGCTCCTAATCAGATACCATTTTGCGCTTGATAGTCACGCATGGCTTGCAGTATGGCCGGGTCAATATCGTCTCGGTTGTTAAGGGTTTGAATAATGTCCTTTAAGGTAATGATACTGTAAACCGGGATGCCATATTGCTGTTCGACTTCCTGAATAGCCGATAAGGCGCCTTGGCCTTTTTCCATGCGATCCAATGCGATGACCACGCCGGCAGGTTCAGCGCCTTGAGCTTGAATGATGTCGATGGCTTCACGGATGGCGGTGCCGGCGGTAATCACATCATCAATAATCAATATTTTACCTTGAAGGGGGTGGCCGACAATGCTGCCACCTTCTCCATGCGTTTTGGCTTCTTTGCGATTAAACGCATAGGGCGTATCGATTTGGTGTTGAGTCGCCAGCGCAACACTGGTGGTGGCGGCTAAGGGAATGCCCTTATAGGCCGGGCCAAATAACACATCAAATTGAAGTTGGCTGTTGGCAATGGTATTGGCATAGGCTTCAGCCAG
Organism: Piscirickettsiaceae bacterium CG07_land_8_20_14_0_80_44_28; assembly: GCA_002779995.1. Classification (GTDB taxonomy): domain Bacteria; phylum Pseudomonadota; class Gammaproteobacteria; order Thiomicrospirales; family Thiomicrospiraceae; genus Hydrogenovibrio. The sequence goes on along the minus strand of PEWX01000096.1, from coordinate 70,718 downwards.
TTTGGCTAGTTGTGCACCACGGTTAAATCCACCGGCGTTAAAAAAGTAAGGGCTTTGGCGGCCGGATTTTAAGGTGAATTGGCCAAGCTTTAACACGCCCGCTTGGAGAATAAAATCGATAAAATCGGATTGATTGTCATTCATAAATTTTAGTGAATATCTCGATAAATTGAAAACACTTGCATCGTTGGCAATGGCTTTTACGGCTAATAAATCGAAATATTAACATAGCTTGGCGCAACGCTATAAAAATTGTAATAAAGATTTTTAATGAAAGCCGAATGTGGCAGTTGGCACGTATTCTGCATAGTGTGAGCAACCCCTGCGCTGAAATCATGGTATTGTCAAAAAAATGACGATTTGAATGGGCGCAAATAAACTGACACAAGGAAACGGTTATGGCGATTAATTTACGAAATGTTGAACCGCTCAGTTCTAAGAGTTTGCTGATGGAGCAAGCGATGCGTCGTCATCGTGCTCAGAATCCCGGTGAATCCGAGCAGATGATGGATAGGGTGCCGTCGGATTATGATTGGTTAAAAGAAGATAAAACAGCACTCCATACGCTGGTTGGCCAGATGGACTCGTCTATTGGCAAACTGGCTGAGCAGATGCAGCGAGTCGAGGCTTTGACGGATAAATCCAGTCTTAAACTAGAAAAGGAACAACAATTGCTGTTTAAGCAAATTCGAACCTTAAACAATTTATTAAAAAATCAAGTGGATGTCTTTGGGGCTTTGGAACGTCAGCTTTCTGACATTGAATTAAAACAAAATACGGTATTGCCGCAGATCGGCATTGGTTTGGTGGCCGGCTTGATGTCGGCCATTACCATTATCGTGACAGCCCCTTGGTTGACCGTACTCATTGAAAAAATGCGGCTAGTGGTATAATCAGACACTTTCGCTGAATTTAAATGGGTAAAGGTCTGTATGCAAGCACAAGTCGTTTTTAATCAATTACTCACGCCCAAGGCTGAAAAGTCGATTTATCATTTGAGATTAAGCTTGCCTCAGCCCCTGGATTATCAACCGGGGGATTGGTTAACCGTGTCGGTTAATAATCCCGAGCCATTGGTTAATGTAGTTTTGCAAACGTTAGCCTTGACCGGGCAAGAAATGATTGAGATCAAACGATTGGGTGCTGTTTCTGTGGCAGACGCACTGCGCCGCCATTTAGAAATTCGGTTATTGGCGCCCGCCACCTTGAATAAAATAAAACAACGGTTTGCGATCACCGATTGGCCGGATCGGCAGGCGATGATGGCATATGCGGCCGGTAAAGACTTGCTGGATCTGTTATGGGCTTATCCGCAGCTAAAAGGTACAGCCGTGTGTGACTGTTTAACGCCTTTAGCCCCTCGATATTATTCGATTGCCTCATCCGTTAGCGTGGTGGGCGAGCATCAAGTGGATTTGGTATATCGGCAAGTGCGCTATCAACAAAATAACCGACTGCGTCAAGGGTTGGTGACAACGCAATTATCCCAAGCGAATGAAGGGGATGTGTTTGACGTGGCCTTGAGTGCCAATCGCAGTTTTAAATTACCGCCAACCGATAACGATAACACCAAGCCGATCATTATGGTGGCAGCGGGAACCGGAATCGCGCCCTTTATCGGTTTTTGCCAACAGTGGTTTTTGCCCTTAAATGCCCCTAAAAATCGCCAGGCCTGGTTGTTTTTTGGCGAAACCCGTCAGGCGACAAGCTTTTTATTCCAGTCTCAATTACAGCAATGGACTCAACAAGGGTTAGCGTTAACAACGGCGTTTTCTCAAGATCAACCGGAAAAAGTGTATGTGCAAGATCGGTTGTGGCAGGAACGTAAAATGCTTTGGCCGCTGCTAGAGAAAGGGGCGCATTTGTATGTCTGTGGCAGCCAACAAAAATTATGGGCAGGCGTTGAAAAAACCTTATTGGCGATCATTGCTGAACAACTTGGTGTATCAGAACAGCACGCTCAGCACACTTTGCAGCATTGGAAAAAAACCGGGCAACTTCAATTGGATGTTTATTAGAGACCTTTACTAGAGACCTTTATTCGGCATTCAAGCATAGCTTAGCTGAAAACCGGCAGCGGTCAGGTGTTGTGCTTCAACATCCAAATCCAATAGCGTCAATGGATGGGTTTTTAACCAGTCGTTTTCAAATTCCAAATGCAGGGTGCGATCCGATTCAATGATTAACAGCATGGTTGGAATGTCGGTTTCGCGGCCGCGATGAATGCGCACCGCCAAACGAAGTAATACCGTCAGCCCGAGCAGTTTCTCTCGATGAACCGATTCAAAGCGATCATAAGCATCGGCAATAAATTTGCCACGGTGATTGATTAATAATGCCGATAACATTTGTTTTTCTTGCTGGGTAAACCCGGCCAATTCAGCATTTTCAATTAAATAGGCGCTGTGATGTCGATAGCGTTTATAACTGAGCGCCATGCCCCCTTCATGCAAGCGAGCGGCCCAGTTCAACAGTTTTTTAAAATCGTGATCCATGTCATGGAGTTGCCAACTATTATGGGCTTGCTTGTAGAGTCGAGCACTGGTGTCGGCCACGGCATCCGCTTGATTGGTGTCAATTTTTAGCCAGGCCTGGATACTTTTTACACTGGTCTCGCGGACATCTTCTGCATAAAGACGGCCAAGGGTGTCAAACACCAAGCCTTCACGTAAGGCGTTGTTTGAAATATTGAGTTGTTCAATATTAAGCACTTCAAAGCTGGCAATCAAGATTGCCAAACCACCGGCCAACACGGGTAAGCGTTCTTCTTTTAAGCCGGCAATCGCAATCTTGTCAAGCGTTTCGGCTGCAATCATGGCTTGCTTTAATTGGATAAGGCCCGGTAGGGTGATGCAACCCTGTGCCCAATTATTTTCTTCCAGAATGGTGCCGATCGATTTGATGGTGCCGGATGCGCCGATAGCAAAGTCCCAATCATAGTGGCGCAGTTTTATTTTATGGGGTCTTAAGATTTGTTGGCAGGCCGAGGTGGCTTTATTAAAACGTTTTTCGGTGATTTCCGGCTTACTGAAAAAACGTTGGGTAATACTGACGCAGCCCATTTCGGTGCTGGTAAGGTGTTGATAGCTAAATTGTTTGCCAATAATGTATTCGGTGCTGCCACCGCCAATATCCATCACCAAGCGGGTTTCTTCATTATGGGGAAGGTCGTGTGCGACCCCTAGGTAAATCAGCCGGGCTTCTTCCTGACCGGCGATAATCTGGATTTCATGGCCTAAGGCGAGACTGGCTTGTCTTAGAAATTCCGAGCTGTTTTTGGCATTGCGCAGAGTATTGGTGCCAACGGCTCGAATTTGATTGCCGGGAACATTTTTGATCAATTGACCAAAGCGCTGTAAACATTCTATTCCCGATTCGAAAGCTGCTTCGGTCAGATAGCCTTTTTTATCAAGCCCTGAACGCAGGCGAACCATTTCTTTATGCTTGTCGATCACTTGAATTTGCCCATGGACTTCTCTGGCAATAATCATGTGAAAACTATTGGAGCCAAGGTCGATGGCGGCATAGATGTGTTGGTTGTTGTCTTCTTCCGGCAAAATTTCAGTCATAACGGTCTTATCAATTAGCGATTGAAGTGCTGATTGTATCCTAAGTTTTCAACTGGGTCAGCGCTTTTTATTCGGGTATCCATTTTGTGCAAAGGTTTCAGGATGAGTATTTTTCAATTAACCAATTTTGCGCGCTAAAGGGGGCTTCATCGGCTTTTGGCTGTTTGGGAAGATAACTGCCATCCGTTTGCAGCACCCAAGCGCCCATCGTGTCCTCAAGGTAAATCGCTAGACCTTCTGTGTAAATCTGTTGAAAATGTTTTTTATTGAGAATCGGGAAGCAGGTTTCCACGCGTGAAAATAAATTACGGCGCATCCAATCCGCACTGGAGCAAAACAGCTCGGGTTCACCGGCATTGTTTTCAAAATAATAAACACGATGATGCTCCAGAAAACGGCCAATAATGCTGATAACGGTAATGTTTTCAGACAGCCCGGGCACCCCGGGGCGAAGACTACAGATGCCGCGAATAATCAAATCAATTTTCACGCCCGCTTGAGAGGCATCATAGAGCGCATCAATAATGCCTTGTTCTTGGAGGCCATTCATTTTAGCAATGATGCGCGCAGGCTTTCCTTGACGGGCATTTTCGGCTTCACGGTGAATGCGATCAATCATGCCGGATTGTAACGTAAAAGGGGATTGCAATAACACCAATAAGTTATTGGTGTCGCCTAAGCTGGTCAGCTGTTGGAAAATTTTCGAGACATCGTGACCCAATGCCGGATTGGCTGAAAACAAGCCGAAGTCGGTATAGAATCGGGTGGTGATATGATGGTAGTTTCCGGTACCAAGGTGAACATATTGACGCAGATGTTCGCCTTCACGACGGATCACCAGAATCATTTTAGCGTGGGTTTTATAGCCCACCACCCCATAAACGACATTAACGCCTGCATCCTGCAAACGGTTGGCTTGTTGAATATTGTTGTCTTCATCAAATCGGGCACGTAATTCCACCACAGCGGTGACTTCTTTACCATTTTTTGCGGCCTTTTCGAGCGCATCAATAATGGCGGATTTTTCACCGGTTCGATACAGTGTCATCCGAATGGCCAGCACATTTGGGTCGGTTGCGGATTGCTGTAAAAACTCTATGACGGGACTAAAAGAATCATAGGGGTGGTGTAACAAAATATCCTGACGGTAGATTTGATCAAAAAGCGTTTGCGGTTGTTTATTGCGGCTAAAAAGCTTTAATCTTGTTTGTTTCGCTTTAGTAGACGACTTTAACGATTTTGCTTTAAAAGGCGGAAACAGCAAATCGATCCGTCTCGCCAAATCGGGAACCGTATCTAATCGGTGTAAATTGACCGGGCCATTCACCCTGTAGAGTTGGTGCTCATCCATATCAAATTGATCGAGTAAATATTCATACATATTTTTGGGACAGCGATCAGATACTTCTAAGCGGATGGCGCCACCGTATTGTCGGCTAGATAATTCTCCCTGTAACGCACTCATAATATCATCCACTTCTTCTTCATCAATAAAGAGGTTGGTATTGCGGGTTAACCGAAATTGGTGACAGCCGGTGGCGGTCATGCCAGGGAACAGATTTGAAACATTGGAATGCAAAATAGAGGATAAAAATACAAAGTCATTCACGCCATCTGTGGCTTCTGGCGGCAACTTGATAATGCGCGGTAACGAGCGCGGCACTTGGACAATCGCCAAGCCATTGGTGCGCCCGAAGGCATCCTTGCCTTCTAGTGACACAATAAAATTTAAACTCTTATTCAGTAAGCGGGGGAAAGGATGAGACGGGTCTAGCCCCATCGGACTCATGACCGGTTGTAGTGATTGGATAAAGTAATTTCGTATCCATTCTTTCTGTTGGTCCGTCCAATGATTGCGTCTCAGAAAACGAATGTCTTCTTTTTCCAGTGCGGGAATTAAAATGTTATTGAGGGTGTGATATTGTTCATCCACCAAGTCATGTGCGACTTCGGACAGCATTTCAATCGCATCTTGCGGTACCAGACCATCCGGTTGGGTGCGTGCAGAAGGGTCATTGCGTAACTCATACAGACTGGCCAACCGTACTTCAAAAAATTCATCCATATTGGTACTGGAAATACAGAGGAACTTGAGGCGTTCTAGCAGTGGGAACTCCGGATTATTGGCTTGCGCCAAGACGCGCCGATTAAACTCTAATAAGCTTTTTTCGCGGTTGATATAGCGGGGGATGTTTTCTAAAGGCATTTGAGGTTGCATAAGATTCCGTAACTGGGGTAATAATGGGTTAATCGAGTTGCCCATTAAGTATAGCGATTTTAACGGTCGAAAAAATGAAAAATATATGACTTGGTTTCGATTTATTCAGGGCTGTTTGACTTACCTGAGTTGTTTGATCGGTGGTGGCAATCGGGCACCGGGTCTATTCCCCCGGGATTACCGGGGTGGCATCGGGCAATGCGTTTAATGGATAGCCAGCCGCCTTTGAGTAGGCCGAATTTTTGAATGGCTTCTTGGCTGTAATGTGAACAGCTTGGATAAAAACGACAGCGCGGCCCAATGAGCGGGCTGATAAACAGTTGGTAAAAACGAATCAATACCAGGATGAACCATTTAAAAGGATTCATTGCTAAAACTCTACGTTACTTAAAATGATTACTTTAGCATGAATCTGTCAAAAAAGTGATAGGGCCTCAAAGTCCCGTTCATTAATGCGTTTATCCCGTTAGCAAAGTTAGGTGCAAAGGTAACCTAAAGAGTTTAAAATGCGAATTAGAGACCTTTGCACGAGATGGCTGCACGAATAAAAATGGTTAAAATTTCCCATATTTTGCTTTCGCGTCCCACTCATGTAAAGGTCTCAATTAATTATCATCAATCAAGGCTCATGTCATGAATAGCACGCTAATCACCCAAGCAAAAATTGTCAATGAAGGTAAAACGATTGAAGCGGATCTTTTAATCAAAGATGGCATTATTGATAAGATTTCCCCTAAATTAACGGTCAAAGCAGATCGTGTGATTGATGCGCAAGGGTTGCATTTGCTTCCCGGGTTGATTGATGATCAAGTGCATTTTCGTGATCCGGGATTTGCCGAAAAAGGGTCGATTGCCACCGAATCGAGAGCGGCTGTGGCCGGTGGAATCACCAGTTTTATGGATATGCCGAATGTGAAACCTGCAACCACGACCTTGGCGAAATTGGAGGAGAAACACCAATTGGCTGCCAACACGTCTTGGGCAAACTATTCGTTTTATTTGGGCGCGACCAATGATAATTTAGAAGAAATTAAAGCACTGGATGCCAATCAAACCTGCGGGGTTAAAATTTTTATGGGGGCCTCCACCGGCAATATGCTGGTGGATCGTGAACAGGCGCTGACGGATGTGTTTCGACATAGCCCGGTTTTGATTGCCACGCATTGTGAAGACACGCCGATGATTCAAGCACAAGAAGCGCTTTTTCGCCAAAAGTATGGGGACGCTGTGCCGATGTCGGCGCACCCTGACATTCGTTGTCGCGAAGCCTGTTATCAATCCTCGTCCTTTGCGGTGGCATTGGCAAAAAAAACCGGCGCTAACCTGCATGTTTTGCATTTGACCACGGCTGAAGAAATGGCGTTATTTGAGTCAGGAACCGTTGCAGGCAAGCAAATTACCGCTGAAGCTTGTGTCCATCATCTATGGTTCAGTGCCGATGACTATGAACAAAAGGGAACTTTAATCAAATGTAATCCGGCCATCAAAACGGCGGCTGACCGTGAGGCGATTCGTCAAGCAGTGCGCACAGGTCAAATTGATATTATTGCCACTGATCATGCACCCCATACTTGGGCGGAAAAACAAAGTAGCTATTTTCAAGCGCCTGCGGGATTGCCACAAGTGCAACAGTCGCTCACCGCTTTATTGGATTTAGTTAAGCAAGGCGTTTTTGATTTGGAAACCATTGTACAAAAAACCTCCCACAATGTTGCGATCCGCTATCAAATTGCCAATCGTGGCTTTATCCGTGAAGGCTATGCGGCAGATTTGGTATTGGTTGACTTGAATCATCCTCATATCGACACCCAACAAGATAATTTGTATCAATGTGGTTGGTCGCCTTGGGAAGGGCAGTCATTTTCATCCAGTGTGATCAGCACTTTTGTGAATGGGAATTTAAAATATCACCAAGGTCAGTTGGGACATTTTACCCCGGGACAACGATTACAATTTACACGAGATTAACGGTTGATGTGACCCGGCGGTTGAGAGCGTCATTTTGCCCAGGCCTGGTCGTTTATCCGGCGTGGGCTCGCCGCTCAGCGTTTTAAAGCATTGCAAAGATTTATCAATACTTGTAAAGTGGTTTCTAAGAGACCGTTGCACGAGATGGCTACCCGAATAAGGATGGTTGAAATGTTCCATATTTTCGTTAAAAAACCGGCCAATAGCTCCGGCTATTAGCGGCGTTTTTGCCTCGATATGAAAAAATTTTCCACATTTTTCTTTCGCGTCCCACTCTTGCAAAAGTCTCTTTAAAATAAAAAAATAAGAGGTTGCAAATGTCTGCTGTGTATATTGGGCGCCAGCCCATCTTGGATCGTAAAATGAAGCTGTTTGCTTATGAATTACAGTTTCACCAAGGGTTGAATCCCAATCAAGAATCCGTTGAAGCATCTGCCCAATTATTGGCTAAAACCGAATCCGAAATTGGCTTGCAAGCCATTGTCGGCGGCCATGTCGCGCTCATTAACCTGCCGCGTGATGTCATGGTTCAGTCAAATGATTTTGCCAGCTTTGAAGATAAACACAATCTGGTATTAGAAATTCCCAATTATGTTGACAAGGATGTCGATGTTCTTAAAAAACTCAAAGAACTCAAAAGTCAGGGCGTTGCGATCGCATTAGATAATTATATAGAAGAGGATGCCAGCTTAAAGTTGGCCAATATCAGTGATTTTGTAAAGCTCGATAACGAGGCTCTGTCCGAAGTCAAAATGAAATCGGCGATTGAAGCACTCCATGCCAAAGGCAAGAAAGTCATCGCCGAAAAGGTTGATACCGAGGAAATGTATCAATACCTAAAAAAACTCGGATTTGATTATTTCCAAGGCTATTTTTTCACCAATCCGGTGATTATAAATGGTAAAAAGTTAACGGGTAATAAGTTGACCTTATTGCAAATCCTCGCCAAGATTAATGATCCTAAAACCAGTTTTAAAGAATTGTCTAGCATTTTAAGTAAAGATGTGGCTTTGACGCACAAACTCTTAGTGGCCGTCAATAACCCGGCGGCGATGATTCCGATTGAAGTTGAAACCGTTTCTGATGCCTTAAATTATATGGGATTAAAGCGGTTGAAGTTTTGGGTCAATATGATGATGTTGTCCGACCTTAATGATGTGCCAAAAGAGCTTTTGACCACTTCGTTAATGCGGGCAAAATTCTGTGAAGCTTTAGCGATCAAGGCTGGCTTTCAGCGTGAAAAAGACAGCTATTTTTTGGTTGGGCTTTTTTCAAATTTAGGCGCTTTCTTTCGCTCGCCCGTCGCAGAGATCGTCGCCGAAATGCCCTTGTCGGAAGAGATTAAACTGGCGTTGATTGAGCGCAAAGGGTCGATGGGCGAAGCGCTAAAATGTCTAACCGAACTGGAATCCACCAGCCAAGATTTTGCTAAGTTAACCTTTAACCAGTTAGACATCAATGATATTGCCGGGTTATTTATGGAAGCTTCTGCTTGGGCACATCAAGCCAGTGTTGAATAATCTGACGCAACCGCTGTCACCTCAGTACAGCCTGTATTTTTAGTATATTTAAAAAGGAAACGATTATGACCATGCAATCTATTAATCCTGCCACGGGCGAGTTGAATGCCGAATTTGAAACTTGGAATCAAGATACCTTGGATGAGGTGGTTACCCAAGCTGGTTATGGTTTTGCCGACTGGTCAAAACTAACCCCTTTAGAAGATCGGATTGCGCTATTACGTCGCTTAGGGGATGTGTTGTTAGAAGACCAGGAACCGTTAGCGGAATTGATGACATTGGAAATGGGCAAGCTTTATACAGAAGCCCTGGCTGAAGTGCAAAAATGCGCAACGCTCTGTGATTATTATGCGGATCATGCCGCCGAATTTTTAGCGGATGAAATGATTGAATCAGATGCCTCTAAAAGTTATTTGGCCTATTTACCCTTGGGCGTGGTGCTGGGAGTGATGCCGTGGAATTATCCGTTTTGGCAGGTGATTCGATTTGCAGTGCCCACCATCACAGCGGGCAATATTGCCTTATTGAAACACGCGTCTAATGTTCCTCAATGTGCATTGGCCTTGCAAGAAGTGTTTCGCAAGGCGGGCTATCCGCAAGGGGTGTTTACCACGCTGATGATTGGTTCCGACAAGGTCGCTTCGGTGATTCGTCATCCGGCGGTTAAGGCGGTTTCTCTGACTGGCAGTGAAGCGGCCGGGCGAAAAGTGGCTGCCGTTGCCGGGGAGCAACTGAAAAAAACCGTTTTGGAACTGGGCGGTTCGGATGCCTTTATTGTGCTTGATAGTGCTGATCTGAAGGCAGCGGTCGCGGGTGCGGTTAAAGGTCGTTTTTTAAATGCCGGGCAAAGTTGTATTGCCGCCAAACGCTTTATTGTTGATGCGGCTTTAGTGGAGACGTTTACCGAACAGTTTAAACAAACCATTGAACAGGGTTTGCTAGCAGGGGATCCGATGAAGGCTGAAACAACCCTGGCACCAATGGCACGGCAAGATTTATTGGATGAGTTGCATCAACAAGTGATGAAATCCGTGGAAATGGGTGCCAAAATCGTCACGGGGGGATATCAACTGGATCGCCCCGGTGCTTATTATGCCCCCACCATCTTAACCAATGTCAGTAGTGGTATGCCGGCTTTTGATGAGGAATTTTTTGGGCCGGTAGCGATTATTTTAAAAGCTTCTGAACCGGCTCATGCGCTCGGATTGGCCAATGGTATTAACTACGGTTTGGGCGGTTCCATTTGGTCAAACGATATGGCCACTGCTGAAACGATGGCGCGTGGTATGGAGTCGGGAGCAACCTTTATTAACAGTCCGACTTTTTCTGACCCTCGCTTGCCATTTGGTGGCGTCAAAAATTCGGGCTATGGTCGTGAACTATCGGCGCAAGGCATTCGCGAATTTACCAATATCAAAACGGTTTGGATTAAATAGTGACGGCAGTGGATTTAATTTGGAAAACGATCGCTGATTTAAAGTCGCCAAAGATTTTAATACGGTTATTTATCCCATTTGTCATGGGGTTGGTTTTGGTATCGTTTTTGGGATACGGGTTATTCGGTTTGCTATTAACCAGCAGTTTTGTCACGGACAGTGCCGTTGTACAAGACATGAATCAATGGCAACTGGAAGCGGAATCGACCATCGGTGCCATTCCATTAATTGGGGGCTTGTTACTGTGGTTTTTGGGGTTGGTATTTACGGTGATTGCCGGCTTGATTGGCGTTATTTTAGGCAGTTATTTAGTGCTGTTGTTTGCGATGATTATTACCGGTTTTATGACCGATTCATTGGTCAAAGCGGTGCATGATTTGCATTATCCCTATACCGATTATCAAGGGCATGGCTCTCTGGCAGGCATGTTATGGAAAATGACCCTGTTCGGTTTGGGCATGGTGTTGCTGTTATTGCTAACCTTACCCTTATTGTTTATCCCCTTAGTTAATCTTGTTTGGTTTTGGGCGATCGGTTTTATATTTTTTCGCTATGCGTTGGTATTGGATGTCGGCCAGGTGATTCTGCCTGAGCCGCTATTTAAACAATTATCGCCTTTTACGCGTTGGACGCCGACGCTGGCATTAGCCGGGCTGTTTTCATTGAGCTTATTCCCGATGATTAGCTTTTTTGTGCCGATATTCGGCGTGATTGCTTTAGCCCACTATTATTTTGATCAATTGTCGTTATCAACGGTTTCTAAGCAGGAGACGATGCTTTGATTTTCCCGAGCTTAGCGCAATTAGCCACTCGAGATGTGGTGACATTGGATGTGTCTCACACGCTTAAAGAGGCTTTGCAGTTAATGAATGAACATCACATCCGAGATGTGATTGTGACGCAAGGTCAAACCTACCGGATTTTGACCGCGCGGGAGTTGATTGATTTCCAAATTAAAAAAATCCCGCTTAGCACCCCATTAAAAGACCTTGCACTCAATATCGTGCCACAGATGTCAGCAGATGATAATGTGATGAAAGCCTTGATGGTGGTTCAAAACCATCCCGATAATCATGTTTGTCTCATTAATAAAGATAAAGATCTGATTGGTATTATTAGTTATTCGGATTTAGCCGCCAGTTTGCAGCCGGATCAGTTGGTGCAATCTCAACCAATCGGTGAATTGATTGGCGATAGAACGTTTTTGCGGGTTGCGGGTGATGATGATTTGCAAACCGTGTTTGAAAGAATGCACCAGCTAAAAGAAACGGCCGCGATCGTCATGCAACACCAACAAGCGGTTGGCATGATGACTCAAAGCAATATCATTGAATTATTAGATAAGGAAAACAATTGGCAGAAACCGGTGGCGGACTATATGAGCTCGCCGTTATTGAGTGTTGATGCCAGTGCCAGTGTTCAGTATGCGTTGGCCATGAGTCGAGAACATCATATTAAACATCTGGTGGTACAAGATCAGCAGCAAAAGGTGATCGGTGTTTTACACCAAAAAGATTTGGTTTCTTTGGTTTATCAAGCGCTTTATGAACGTTTCGAGAATGAGACGCGTCGCCTGCAGGGGGAAATGGATCTGCTGAGAGCCGGGCCGGTGGTGAGTTTGATCTGGAAATCCGAACCGGGTTGGCCGGTCAAGTATATTACCCCCAATGTACTGAGTATTTTGGGCTATGAGGTTTCAGAATTTGTCTCCCCCCATTTTTACTTTAGTGAGCTCATTCACCCTGACGATTTAGAGAGGATAACTCAAGAAGTTGAGCAGGCGTTAGCCAATAAATTGTCCTATTGGGAGCAGCGGTATCGACTCTTGTCAAAACAAGGCCGGTGGCGTTGGTTTTATGATTATAGCCAACCGATTTATGGTGCGGATGATCAGGTAGAAGAAATTTTCGGATATTTATTAGATCAAACGCATCTTATCGAAACAGAACAGGCATTAACCCAGAGTGAGCAACAATACCGTCTTTTATTCGAGTTTTATCCATTAGCCACTGTGTTATTTGATCCCATAACCCAGTTACCGGTTCAGTTTAATCAACAGGCGCATCAGCAGCTTGGCTATTCAGCGGAGGTGTTTAAACATTTGCGGATTTCTGATTATGAGGTGATTGAATCCGAGCAAAAAGTGAAGGAACACATGGCTGATATTTTGGCGAAGGGTGAAGCGCACTTTGAAACCCAACATCGTCACAAGTCCGGCAAAATATTAGAGATTAAAGTAACCTGTCGGGTTTTAAAACTGAATGGTCAAGATTATATCTTGTCGGTGTTTGAAGACATTAGCGAATTAAAACAATCACAACAAGCGTTTCAAGCGGCGCACCAAAAACAACTGGCGGCCAGTGAGGAAAAAATGCAATTCATGGCTTATCTAAGCCATGAAATTCGTACCCCGATGATGGGCATTTTAGGGATTTGCGAATTGGCGCAAGACTACCACGATGTCACTGATTTTAAAGCCGCTGCAACTCAAGTTGCCAATGCCGGCCAACAATTAATGTCATTAATCAATGATTTTTTAGATCTCTCGAAACTGGAAGCCAATCAGCTCATTTTGAAAAGCCAACCCATCGCGTTAAATGCGTTAATGAATGAACTGATGGGCTTAGCGCAGGGGATTAAAAAAGTTGATCAACCGATCGAAATGCACCTTCAATATGATGAAGCGCTGCCGGCGGTTTTGTATGGGGATGGCCAGCGGTTAAGACAAGTGCTACTCAATCTACTGAGTAATGCCATTAAATTTACTGAGCAAGGTCATGTTACGTTAGAGGTTCGCTTAATGGCTCAAAAAAATGGCCAGGCCTGGGTAAAATTTTCCGTTTCAGATAGTGGTATTGGCCTGTCGTCAGCGGCGTTGGCGAATTTGTTCAAACCCTATCATCAAGCCCCCTCAACGCAATCTGCTGAGGGTGGCACCGGTTTAGGGTTGGTGATTAGCCAACAATTGGTGCAATTGATGAAGGGAACGGGCATAGCGGTTAGCAGTGCACTCGGCAAGGGCAGTTGTTTTGCTTTTGAAGTGCCCCTTGCAATTGAAACGGATCAGCAAGTTGAAGTGCCGCCATCAACCTCTGATGGTGAGATCAAGCCATTACAGGGTCGGATTTTGGTTGCTGAAGATGATGCCATTAACCAACAAGTGATTCGTCAGCAATTAAATTCGCTGGGGATAAGCGATATAGTGATGGTCGGTGATGGCGAACAAGCGGTGACCCAAGCTCGGAAACAGTCTTTTGATTTGGTGCTAATGGATCTTCAGATGCCTAAGTTAAATGGCTTTGAAGCCAGCCAACGCTTGCTGGAAGCGCAGCCGGATTTGGCGATTATTGCGTTGAGTGCGGCTGATAGCGAATCAGATCGTTTATTGGCAGAACAAAATGGCATGAAATCTTATTTGGTTAAACCGGTTAGCTTGCAGCGTCTTTATGCTGTGCTGGCCGGTTATTTACCCGGCGCTCCGCAAAGTATGACTGAAATAAGGGATGTTAGACCCAACGATAAGGTGCAGCTGTCGGCTGAGTCGTTTTCCAAACAGACAGCGGCATTGCCAATTGATTTTCAGCGGGGTATCGCACAATTAAACGGCAATCACTCTTTGTATTTAAAGCTACTAAAGCAATTCTTAGCGCAATTGAATCATCAGTATGCAGACTTGGCGGGTGAGTTGATGGAAGCGTCCTTGACCACTGTGAATGCAGCGGATTTGTCTGAGTGGCAGGCCAAAAATCACAGTATGAAAGGGGTGGCGGGCAATTTGGCGCTGATGGCATTGCATGAGGTTAGTCAGAAAATAGATATAGAACTCAAGCAACAGCGCTTGCCCGGTCAACGTTTGATTCAAAGTTTCAACCAGATTATTAATGAAACGAAACAAGCGATTCAAAATACATTGAACCTCGAAACCGGTCGGGTGACGACACAGGTGATCAAGCATTCTGAGCCCTCCCCGTCACAACCGTTAACCGTCTCAGAATTACAAAATGCGTTAACTGATTTATTAAAAGCGCTACACAGTCAGCGATATATGAGTTCTCAGCAGCTGCAACCCTTATGGGATTCAATTCCCCCGGCGATGCAGCCTGAATATGGTGCGCCATTAATGGCGGCCATAGATAATTTTGAATTTGACAGAGCCAGTGTGTTGGTGGGTTTATTGTTGGAGGCTTTGCAGGAGCAAGAAGATTGATGGAAAGGTTATTGAATGGCTTAGTCCAAACAAGGGTGGCTAACAAGGTTATCTTATGTCATAAAGTGCTGCGATTGGCCAGATTGGTTGGGGTTTTTCTGATGTTTTCAGCCTTTCTTCCAGTCGCCGCAGATGCGAATAAACAGACTTTTTTAACGGATGTTTTAAAGGGGTTTCCGCTTCCGATTTTAATTATTGAACCTTATTCAGGGCAAATATTGGATGCGAATCAGGCTGCGGCCGCCTATTATGGTTATGACATTGCTGATTTAAAAAGCCGGCAGATAGATCAATTAAATTTGTTGACACCGGAGCAGGTTAAGCAGGAGCGGCTCGCGGCCTTGAAAGAAAAACGCAACTTTTTTGTATTTCGTCATCAGTTGGCTTCCGGTGATGAGCGATTGGTTGCAGTTTATTCTAAGTCCTATTGGCTGAACGATCGTTCAGTGTTATTGTCAACCATTTTACCGCTGGAACAATTCGGCCAATCGCAAGTTCAGCAAGCCATTGACCGTCTTAATAGCGCCTTGGTGAAACAGGTTGATCAACAAAATAGTCAGTTGCTAGAGCAGAAAAACCAAGTTTTGATTGGGCTGGGGTTGGCATTACTGGTGATGACTCTGATTGCTTTGCGGATGTTTTGGCAGTGGCGACGCCAAAAGCAGATTCAGTTGCAATTAGCGACATTACATCATGATTTTGAAATCTTTTTGAATCACACCGGTGATTTCGTTTATTTCAAAGATGCGCAACGACGTCTCAGGTTTTGTTCGTTGTCGATGGCCAAATTGGTGGGGGCGGATACTTGGCAAGCGTTAATAGGCAAAACCGACTTTGAGATATTTCCCAAAGAGACTGCCGAGGTTTATTACAAAGAAGAAGACACCCTCTATGAAACGGGTACGCCACTATTAGATAAAGTGGATCCTTATTATAAAGAGAATGGTGAATCGGGTTGGGTGCAAACTTATAAGTGGCCTGTGTGGGATGATGCCGGCGAAAAGGTGATTGGTCTATTCGGGATCAGTCGTGATGTCACCGAAATGCATCAATTGCAGGCGTCGCTACAAACTGCCAAACAGCAAGCCGAAGCGGCTAATGTGGCGAAATCCGATTTTGTTCAAAATCTCAGTCACGACGTTCGTACCCCTATGACCACCATTTTGGGGATGAGTGAGACTTTAAGTGATGATCAGCAAGATGCGATGGATTATAAAATGAAGTTGCATCACATTCATCGATCCGCACAACTGCTCATGACCTTGATTGATGATTTAAGTGATCTGTCCAAAATGGAAACGGGTGACTTTCATATTGAAGAGTCGCCATTTTATTTATCACAATTATTGCAAAATATCCAAGACTTATATGCGCTAAAAGCGGATGAAAAAGAGGTCGTGCTTTATTGTGAACGGGCAAAGTCATTTAAACGCTCGGAAGACTGTTTCCGAGGGGATGCCAGACGCATCGGCCAGGTCTTGTTTAATTTAGTCGAAAATGCACTGAATGCCACCCAACAGGGGAAGGTCACCTTGAGTGTCCAGTTGCGCCAAGCTAAAAATGACCAGGCCTGGTTAAAATTTACCGTTAAAGATACCGGTATGGGGATTGCAGAAGCCCAGCAAGCCGAACTCTATGAATTGTTTTCTCAGCAAGCTTTACCCCCTTCGCAGCAGAAAAAATTGGGCTTGAGTATGAGCCAGTTGTTGGTGCAGCGATTGGGGGGAGAAGGACTTCAGTTTCAAAGTGAACAGGGGCATGGCAGTGTGTTTTGGTTCGAGGTTCCGGTGACGCAGTGTTCTCAAGCAGATGAAGCCAGCTTAATTTCGCAACCGATAGAGGGTGAAAGTCTGTCCAAGCAATTCAAAGTGTTGTTGGTGGAAGATAACCTTCTGAATCAAAAAATCGCCCTATCTTTTTTGAAAAAAATGGGGATAGAACCTATGTTGGCGGAAAATGGTCAACAGGCCGTCGATTTATGCCGACAGCACCCATTTGATTTGGTGTTAATGGACATTCATATGCCGGTGATGGATGGCTATGAGGCGACCTGCGAAATCCGTCGTTTTGCGCCCGACTTACCCATTATTGCATTAACCGCAGCAGTGACGGCTTCCGACAAGGCTAAAGCGAAACAAATGGGGATGAATGATCACCTTTGTAAACCGATTGTTTGGCAAAAGTTTCAACAAACCGTCCAAAATTGGTTGGCACAGGTAAAAAAGAATCTATCAGCAAGTGACAATAGACCGTCCGATAATCAGACGCATTCAGCGCCGACTGTTATTCCGCTTGAAGATACAGACTCGCTCAACCCGAACCCTTCCTTAGCGAAAAAGCCCGATCTGGTCGCCGAGCTGACGAGCAGAAGGGTCTATGATATTTTGATCGTCGATGATGTTAAAGAAAATCTGCGTATTTTAGCAAATGGTTTGATAGATCAATATCAAATTCAAGTCGCTGATCGTGGCTATAAAGCGATAGAGCTGGCAAAAGCGTCACCGCAACCGGATCTGATCTTACTGGATGTAATGATGCCGGATCTGGATGGTTTTGAAGTTTGCCGGTTGTTGAAAAACGATCCGAAAACACAAGACATTCCGGTGATTTTTGTCACGGCGTTGAATGACCCGTCCGAAGAAGCAAGAGGATTGGATTTGGGGGCAGTGGATTTTATTTCTAAACCGTTTAATTTGCCGGTAATCCGCTCTCGGGTTCGCAGTCATCTTAACCTTAAAATCAAAACGGATATGCTCGAGCAGATGTCGCATCTCGATGGCTTGACCCATATTGCTAATCGACGCTTATTGGATGAGCGTTTATTAGACGAAGCAAAACGCCATGCTCGAAATGGTCAAATCCTGGGGTTAATTATGATGGATATTGACTATTTTAAGGCCTATAACGATCACTATGGTCATGGTAAAGGCGATGAATGTTTGATTGCGGTGGCTAGCGCATTAAAACAAGCGATTCATCGCCCAAGCGATTTATTGGCGCGTTATGGGGGGGAAGAATTTGCAGTGATTTTACCCGATACCGATCAAGAAGGCGTGATGCAACTGGCCGAAAGAATGCGCCTTGCGGTGAGCCGGTTACAGATAAAACATGAATATTCGAGTGTTGCGAATCATGTCACGATCAGCGTTGGGGCGATCGCCAGTCAGATTAAAGAGTCGCACAGTGTTCAGGCGCTAGCAAAACACGCTGATTTGGCGTTATATCGCGCTAAAAAATCCGGGCGAAATTGTGTCAAATACGCGCGCTGGGAACCCGAGGTAGAGTGATGGATAAGACCTTTAAAAATGGCTTGTCACGTCGAAAACTGCTCAAATCCATACCGTTGGTGATGATGTCACCAATGGCATTGGCATTATCCGGTTGCAGTGAATCTGCAAAGCCGCTTCAGTTAGGGGTGCAGCCTTGGATTGGCTTTGAGCCTTTTTATATTGCCAAAGAGCAACATTTACTGCCGGATACCCTTAAGATTGTTGAGTTTGCCAATCAAACCAAAAAGACTGCTGCGATGATGGCAGGCGATTTAGATGCCATGGCGCTTTCGCTTGATGAGGTCTTTCTGTTTCGGGCGCAAGGGATTGCTTTGACGGTGATTGCTGTCTTGGATGTGTCTGCCGGCGCCGATGTGGTGATAGCCAAACGCGATAAAAATGGCCGATCTTCAATGAAACCGGGGGTCCGTTTAGCGTATGAGCCCAATAGTGTGGGGCAGTTAATGTTAATGATGACGTTGAATAAGCTTGGATTGCAAAAGGATGAGGTCACCCTTGTGCCTTTGGCGGTGGGCGAGCCGCAACAGCAGGCCTGGCTAAATAATCAGATTGACGCCGCCATTACCTATGAACCCTATGCCAGTAAGCTTTTACGGATGGGCTGTCAAGTGCATTTAACCAGTCGAGATTTGCCCAGATATATTTATGATGTGTTAGCGGTTCGGAGTGAGTTGATCGTACAAAGCCCCGCGCAAGTCCAGCAATTAACGGACACTTATTATCATGCATTAGAACATTTTGTTGTGTATCAAGATGATTCATTGTATCGTATTGCTACACGGCAGAAATTAAGTTATGCCGAAGCGCAAAAAGCCCTTCAAGGAATCGTGATTCCGGGTAAGCAACAGAATGCTCGGTTATTAAAGCCGCATTCTGAGTTTGAAGCGGCGTTAAAAGCGGTGAATCGATTACTCTTTGAGGAAGGTATTTTGGCGACCCCTGATACTTTAAAGAATATTTGGAGTAATCAGTTTTTATAACCCTAAGAGACCTTTGCACCAGATGGAGTCACCAATAAAAATGGTTAAAATTTCCCACATTTTTCTTTCGTGCCTCACGGATGCAAAGCTCTCCCTAAGAATTCTTGGTTGTTATTGTCAAGTTTTAAAAAACGATGTCATTTTATTTTAAATCATTTTTAAGCCCTCTTTGGGTTGTTGCATGGCTATGGTTGAGTGCTAGTAGCGAAGTTGCAAATGCTCATGCCAATTTTAATTTTCATGCTAATGCTAATGCTAATGACTTATCCGTATTGAATGGCGTTCAGACAGCGCCAATGGCGTCAAATAAAAAGCGATTGCATTTAGGCATTTATTTACACCAAGACCGCCAGTTGTTGACAGAACGTTATCAGCTTTTTATGGATTATTTAAATCAAGCCTTGCCGGGGTATCAAATCGAATGGGCGCTGTATTCCCCTGACGAGATGAAACATGCATTACAGCATCATCAATTAGATCTGCTGTTTACCAACCCAAGCCTATATCAGCTGATTCGTTTTGAAAACCGTTTGGGGGCACCCATTGCAACGGTGCAGAAAATTCGTAAAGGCGTGGTGTCTTCCAGCTTAGGGGGCACCATTTTTACACGGCCTTCTCATCAGCATATCAATCAATTGACGGATTTGATCGATGTCAAGATTGCCATTCCCGGTTTTTCAAATACCGGTGCCTACCAGGTTCCTTTGTATGAATTGCATAAAATTGGCATTCAACCTTCACAACTTAATTTTGAATGTGTTGGAACCAATGATGATGTCGTCAAAGCGGTGTTGACAGGTAAAGCTGAAGTCGGGTTTGTGCGCACAGGGATATTAGAGGATTTGATTCAAAGAGGGATGATCAAACAGACTGATTTTAAACTGCTTAACCTTCAGGGAGTCCCGTCATTTCCTTATTGGTTGTCAACCCAACTGGTGCCGGAGTGGCCTTTTTTTGCTTTATCGCATGTGGAAACCAAGACGATAAAACAGTTGACCGTGGCGTTGTTTCAATTAAGTCAAGATCATCCTGCCATGCAAAAACTCGGCTTCGCCGGGTTTCAGCCCGCCAAAGATTATTTGCCTTTGGAAATCATGCTAAAGGATATGAATTTACCCCCTTTTGAAACGGATAAGTCCATTCAGTTATCGGATTTATGGCAGCAATATCAATTGGTGATTGTGGTGACGTTATTGTTGTTGGCCGGTTTTTTTATTTTGACGGGGTTGCGAGAACGCTTATTGCTAAAAGTTCAAGCCAGTGAACAATTAGCCAATCAGGCGAGAATTGAAGCACAAACAGCCGACGCGGCAAAATCTGAGTTTTTAGCCAATATGAGTCATGAAATCCGAACCCCCTTGAATGCCATTATTGCTATGGCGCAATTGGGTCAGATGGATTCGCAGCTCCCGGATTGCCAGGTGCATCACCAGAAAGTTCAGCACTCAGCGCAGTTGCTATTACGAATTTTAAATGATTTACTCGACTTTTCAAAGATGGAGGCCGGTCAGCTACAACTCGACCAACGATGGTTTCGTCTTGCGGTTATGTTTGATGACTTAACCACTTTGTTTATGCCTTTGGTAGAGGAAAAAGGCTTGAAGTTCGAGATGAAATGTTTTGAACAACAGTCTGTCGCCAATCAGTGGCGGTTGATGGGGGATGGTTTACGTTTAGGTCAAATTTTAAGCAATTTATTAAGTAATGCGATTAAATTTACAGCCAAGGGCACAGTGACCTTACAAGTTGAATTGCGCGCACAAAAAAATGGCCAGGCCTGGTTGAAATTTCAGGTTTGCGATACGGGTAAGGGCATTCCAAAACAACAGTATCAACTGTTGTTTCAACGCTTTAGTCAAGGAGATGCCTCTATTACCCGTCAATTTGGTGGTACCGGACTGGGGTTAGCCATCAGTCAAAAGCTGGTGGTCGCGATGGGCGGAAAGGGGATTCAATTTGAATCTGAAGAAGGTCATGGGAGTTGTTTTTGGTTTGAATTACCGTTTGAATATCAAACTGCTTACGCAGAGGATGAGGATAGGGTATCGTCTTCAACTTTTCATGCTAAAGAGCCTTTATTACGAGGCAAGGTTCTGTTGGTTGAGGATAATGTTATCAATCAAGAAGTGGCGGTCGAGTTATTAACGGCTTTAGGGGTGAAAACGGTGGTTGCGAATAATGGCGAAGAAGGGGTGGCTGCGGTTAAAAAAGCCTGTTTCGATGCGGTTATTATGGATGTGCAGATGCCGGTGATGGATGGTTATGAGGCGACTCGACAAATACGCCGCTTTAACCAGAAGGTGCCCATTATTGCGCTGACGGCTGCGGCGCGAGAAGCCGAGTTGGAAAAAGCGCTGGACGAAGGGATGAACCACTATTTGACCAAACCGATTGACCTAAACAAACTCTATGAAATTTTGGCGCGATATTTGCCGAAACGGACATGATCTAACGTTTAGGTAGCGTTGGGATCTTGTCAGCCAGTGTTTACATAACGGCTAATCTGCCTTAAGCGGCTGGGATACTGTCCGTGAGGATTTTTCGTAGCCTTTCGGCTTTAAAGGGTTTGCTGATAAAGTCATTCATACCGGCTTCAAAACACTGTTGTTTGTCTTCGGCGGTGGCGTTGGCCGTCATGGCAATAATCGGCGTGGGAAATAATTGATATTGATTTTCAAATGCGCGCCATTGGCGTGTGGCTTCCAAGCCATCCATTACCGGCATTTGCATATCCATTAGCACCGCATCAAATGGTTGCTGTTTTAATCTGTCTAGCGCTTCTTGGCCATTGTTGGCATGGTGGACTTCATAGCCCATTTTGGTTAGCACTGCGGTGGCAATTTTTCGGTTCACTTCATTATCCTCAACCAATAAAATGCTTTCGGAGGCATGTTTAACCTCAGCGGAAGCCGTTACGGCAGGTTGTTGTTCGGCGATAATCGAGGTGTTAACCGGCAGCTTTAAGGTAAAGTAAAACCGACTGCCTTTGCCGGGTTCACTGTCAATGGCGATGTCGGATTGCATTAAATTAAGCAGGCGGCGACAAATGGCCAGCCCCAGTCCGGTTCCCCCATGTCGACGGGTTGAAGAGGAATCGACCTGAGTGAATTCGCTAAACAAGTTTTGTTGATCCGCTAAGGCAATCCCGGCTCCTGTGTCAATCACTTCAAATAGCATGGTTTGTTCGCTCGCTTCAGCAGCGTTGGGCGATGCCAGGGTGACTTTGAGTTCACAATGGCCTTGTTCGGTAAACTTAACGGCATTGCCCATAAGGTTTAATAAAATTTGTCTAAGGCGCGCGTCATCGCCGATTAGACTCTCGTTGAGGCGATCATCAATGGATAACTTGAGTGTGATGCCCTTACGTTGGGCTTGCGCGGTTAAGGTGGTTAAGATGCCCTGGCAAAGTTGCCGCAAATGGAAGGGATGTGAGTGTAAATCGAATTTGCCCGCTTCCATTTTTGAAAAGTCTAAAATGTCATTCAAAATCGTCATTAACGCATCGGCTGAATATTTGACTGCTTCAAGATTTTCGTGTTGTTCGGCGGATAAAGGGGTATCTAATAATAATTCGGTCATGCCCATAATGCCGTTCATCGGCGTGCGAATTTCATGACTCATGGTGGCAATAAAATCACTTTTGGCTTGGCTGGCGGCATCGGCACTTCTTTTGGCCTTTTTAAGAGACGCTTCTAAATTCTTTTGCCCGGTAATATCGGTTCGAATGGAAATATATTGGAAGATTTTGCCGGTCGCATCATATAACGGCACAATGGTGGCATTGACCCAGTAATAGCCACCGCCTTTGCGTTTGTTTTTAACTTCGCCGTGCCAAACGTTACCTTGGCTAATGGTTTGCCATAAATTGGCAAAAAACGCCGGAGGGTGTTGCTCCGATTTGATTAAACGATGATTTTGACCTAAAAGTTCTTGTTGGCTATAACCACTGATTTTGATAAATAAATCATTGACATAGATAATGTTTCCGTCCGGGTCGGTAATGCTGACAATGGCATGCTGATCTAGCGCAAATTGCTGATTTTGTAACGATATAATCATCGTGCGAATGGTTTGAAAACTGTAGATGGCATAGATCAATAAGATGATCGACAATAACATCAGTAACCAGGTGTAAATATTGGCGGTTTTTTCGCGTTCACTAATATAAGCGGCATAATAATCTCGAAGCTTAACGCCATATTGATAGTCAGTTTGAATCAGTTTATTCAGTTGTTGGTCAATTTCATCTGTGACCTCAATAATCTTTTGAGCATGCTTGTTAAGGCTTTTCAGTGTGGGTAAAGAATATTGATCCAGTGATTGTAACAGTTGCTGTATTTCGGGTGCATTGATGTCGGTCGTTTGCTGATTGATTTTGGTTGGGGTGATCAGCAGTTGTTCGAGTTTTCGTAATTGCTGATGAATTTGTATAAAGTTATTTTGATTGGGACGCTGATTGAGATGCTGATAAGTTTGGCTAATCAATTCTTCCGCATAGTAGCGTGAATTTTTAAGCACGGCATTATGGGATAAAAAACGTTCTAATAGCGTTGTTTTGTCTTTAAACAGATTTTTTTCTTCGGAACGAATCGTTTTAAAATCTAATGCTTTAACCGTTTCTAACCCTTCTAATAATGGCCACAGTTGCCGATAATGATATTCAATGTAGCTGTGGGTTTGATTGAGGGGATCATAGTTATTCAATAATTGATAACGACTCTTTAATAATAATTCAGAGAGTTTGCTGTTGCCCAATATCAATGCATTGATATGTTGATTGATTTGTTTATTTTTATGAATGTCAATGCTTCGACTCGCTTGGAAAAAAAAGGTGATTAGGCCAATAATCAAGGCAATAAACATAAGGTGTTTATATTGATCTATCCAATGTCGTTTTTGATTGGGTGAGTGCATTATGGTGTCTTTTCCAAAGGCGGTATTTTACCGGCTAATGATTGTATAAAAACCTCTATATCGCCGATGTCCTCCGGCGTTAATTTAATCCCCAATTGATACCAGCCCATTTTGGCAATGGCTTCACGGAGTTGCCAAACCGAGCCATCATGAAAATAGGGGGCGGTCATACTGGCGGTTCGCAAGGAAGGCACTTTAAATTCATGGCGCTGATCTTCTTCACCCGTTAGGTTGTAGCGACCCAAATCGGCCGGGGTAATATTACCGCCCCGATCGGCAAAGTAATCATTAAGGGTGCCGATTTTTTCAAAAAGCCCGCCACCGACCGCAGCCCCTTGATGGCAGGCAATGCAGCCATAGCTCTTAAATTTTTCATAACCGCGCTTGGCTTGGCCTGAAATGGCATTGACATCGCCTTTTAGCCATCGATCAAATGGGCTATCGACTAACACTAAGCTACGTTCAAAGGTTGCCAGGGCAAAGGCAAGGTTTTGGGCGCTAATGGGAAGCGAAAAACTTTGTTTGTATTGTTTTATAAAGGCTTTGTCAAACGTCAGTTTGGAGATGACTTCTTGCCAATTGGATCCCATTTCAACGGGATTATGAATCGGCCCTTGCGCTTGTTCTTCCAGGGATTTGGCGCGGCCATCCCAAAACTGGCGGATATTGTAGGCGGTGTTAAAAACAGTTGGGGCGTTAAGGGCACCGATTTGACCATTAATCCCAACGGATTTGGGCATATTGTCATCGCCCCCCGTTTGTAAATTGTGGCAAGATGCGCAGGAAAGGCTGTTGTCTTTTGATAAACGTTTGTCAAAAAACAATTGTTGTCCCAGTGAGACGACTTTAGGATCCAGATTGGCAATGGGTTTGAGTGGGGTAATGGGGGCGGTTGGATCTTTAGTTGGTAATTGTGGTTGATTGATTTTTGTATTGTGATCGGTTTGCAGGTGTTGCCAGTAACCAATCGAAGCGACCAGCACGATAAGCATCATGGCCGCGAAGAATAAGGTCTTTTTTGATAAAGGGGGGTTCAGCATGGCCACCTCAATAGGTCTTAGTTGAATGATTATAACAAAGTCAATTATTCGCGCTCAATAATTATAGCTACCACTATAGCAGTGGGGTTGGACCGGCTAATTTATTTGCTTGCTGAACCTTTGGACTTTATTTGAGCCGATTTTTTGGCTTTGGCTTTTTTAAGTTTGGTTTTCGTCTTAGCTTTTGTTTTGGTCTTTTTAGGACGAGAGAGATAGTCTTTTAAAGAATAATTGGGTTCTAAACCGGCAATCTTAGCAAGAGGAATCGGTTGCTGTAAATGGTATTCAATGCGTTGAAGATTGCGAATATCATGGCGTTCTACTAAATTGATGGCTATACCGACCTGTTGGGCACGTCCGGTGCGACCAACACGGTGTATATAGGTGTCGCCGCGAAAAGGAATGTCATAATTAATGACATGGGTAATATTAAGCATGTCCAATCCGCGTGCAGCAACATCGGTTGCGACCATGACTTTGACTTTGCCTTGGGTAAATTTTTGGGTTTTTTCCATGCGTTTGGCTTGAATAAAATCGCCGTGCAACACGGTGCTGGAAATCGCTTGGTCTTGTAGCCAGTCATTGAGTTCAATCGCGCGCTCTTTTTTATTACAAAATACCAGCGCACTTTGGCAGCTTTGGTCTTGCAATATCGCTTGCAATAGCGCCTGCTTGTGCGCTTTATCATTCGCAAGGTAAACCAGTTGTTGGACTTGTTGGGATTGTTGGTTAGCGGCATCGACTTGAATGATGGTGGGGTGATCGAGCACGTCTTGTGCAAATTTAACCAGGCCTGACCCGGCGAGGGTGGCTGAAAAACAGGCTGCCTGGAAATCGCCGGGGATGGCTTCAATTAACGCTAACACATCAGGTCCTTGACCCATATCGAGCATGCGGTCGGCTTCATCAATAATGAGTAATTCGACATTGGATAGATCAATATAGTCTTGACTCATAATATTGAGTAAGCGCCCGGGGGTTGCAACTAGGATGTCAAGCTGTGTTTGCAGTGCGGCCAGTTGCTTGTCGGCAGCAAACCCCCCGGTAACCACATTGCTTTCAAAGTGGCAAAAGGTTCCCAGTTGTTTGACGACCTTGAGGATTTGAATGGCCAATTCACGCGTCGGTGCAAGTATCAAAACTCTGACGTGACTGCTTGGCCGAGGGTCATCCAGTAAAAATTGTAATGCGGGTAACACAAAAGCGGCCGTTTTGCCGGTACCGGTCGCGGCGCCCGCTAATACATCTTTGCTTAAGAGCATTTCGGGGATGGCTTGCTGCTGAATCGGCGTGGGTTTATGAAAGTGTTGCTGTTCTATGGCGCTAAGCAATTTGGGGTCTAAGTCGAGTTCTTCAAAGGTCATGGGTTACTCATTTTTGAGGGATGATTGCGAGACAATATTATAGCAAGGCTCATAGTGATCTGTGCCGAGTTTCATCCGACGTTGTTCCACAAATCGTTTCAATAATTGATCGATGTGCTGCATGATGATGGGATCACCACTGATTTGAAAAGGCCCCTGTTTTTCAATTTGAGCAATCCCTTCGCTTTTGACATTGCCGGCAACAATGGCTGAGAACACGCGTCGTAATTGACCGGCCAGTTGGTGGTCGGGTTGATCTCGATGCAGCTGTAGGGCTGCAACACTTTGGTGTGTCGGCGAAAATGGCTGTTGAAGTTCAAAAGGAATGTGAAGGTTCCAATTAAAATAGTAGGCATCACTGGTGGCATTGCGATAAGCGGTAACGGATTCAATGCCGTCTTTTAAAAAGTCAGCGACCTCTTCGGGTTGGTCAATTAAAATGGTGAGCTTTTGGCTGGCTGCTTTGCCCAGTGCCTGCTCAATAAAGTTAAGAACGGCTTCAAAATAGTCGCGAGCTGATTCGGGTGCCGTTAACACCACAGGAAACGGAATATTATTATTTTGTGGATGGAGCAAAATGCTTAGCAAGTATAAAATTTCTTCTAAGGTGCCGGCGCCACCGGGGAAAATGACAATGCCGTGACCAATGCGCATAAAGGCTTCTAAACGCTTTTCAATATCGGGAAGAATGGTCAGCTCATTCACAATCGCATTGGGTGCTTCGGCGGCAATAATGCCCGGCTCGGTCAATCCAATAAATCTTGCGCTGTCATATCGCTGTTTACCATGCCCTAAAACCGCGCCCTTCATTGGGCCTTTCATGGCTCCCGGGCCACATCCGGTACAAATGTCGAGCTTGCGTAACCCCAGTTGATAACCAATTTGTTTGGTATATTTGTATTCGTCCAAACTGATAGAGTGGCCGCCCCAGCACACCACAATATTGGGATCAATTTCGGGCTGCATAATCCCGGCATTTCGAGCAATGTGAAACACGGCATTGGTGATGCCGAATGACGTGTCTAAATCAAATTCAGAATTTTCAATAATATCATTTTGCGCGTAAATTAAATCTCGAATGACGGCGGATAGGTGTTCCTGCAAACCCACAATCATTTCACCGTTGACAAAGGCATGCTCAGGGGCATTATCAATTTCAATCTGCAACCCGCGACCTTTGGTGTGCACTTTTATGTGAAAGTCCGGATGGGTTTCCAGCAATGCATTGCCACTGTCACCTTTGGCACCGGTATTTAAGACGGCTAGGCTACAGCGGCGTAATACTTCGTTTAAGCCTTCTTTGGTTTGGTCGCAAAGTTGTTGGGCTTCTTTATAAGAAAGGATTTGCAGTGCGCCCGCCGGGCGAATTAAAACTTTTTTGATTGGGTTATTCATGGTAGATTGTGTGTAATTTGTTGGTTTGTAACAGGATACTATTATGCGCGCAAATGCTCCTTATGAGGAAGGTTTTTTAATCATTTTACTATTGGCAGCCATCATGGGGTTGCTGTGGTTATTTTCACCCTTTTTAGAGGGCTTGTTATTTGCGATGATTTTGGCAACAGCAACCTATAGTTTATATTTAAAAATCTTGCCAAAAGTGAATCAATCGGAAGATATGGCCGCAGCACTCATGAGTGTCGCGGTTTTTTTGACGGTGATTGCACCCGTCAGTTATTTGCTACTGGAAGTCGGGCTGCAAGTGGGCAGTTTGGTTTCCCAGACACAAAATTGGCTGTCGCAACAAACCCCGCAAAGCTTGGCTGAGCTGAATCAGAATTTGGTAGCGGTTTTGCCACTGCCGGAAGGCTCGCAACTGGAGTTGATTAAACAGTTTAAAGCCCATTCTAGTGAGATCATTCAGTTTGCACAACAGGCGATTTTATTTTTGGTACAAGGCATTTTTGGCAGTACCACATCGTTTTTAACCTTTATTTTTTTAGCGGTGTTTGCCTTGTACTTTTTTTACCGGGACGGACATCGAATCGCGCATCATTTAAAGGTGTTGTCACCATTAGAAAATTATTACGATACGATGATTATGACGCGATTTTCTAATCTATCGACGATTTTATTGTTGTCGGTATTAGGGATTGCGCTGATGCAAGGGGTGGTGTTTGCGGTGTTGGCTTGGTTTTTGGGGTTACCCGGTTTATTTATTGGGCTTGCCATTGCGATTACTTCCTTTATTCCATTGGTGGGGGCGGCACTGATTTGGGTGCCCTTGAGTTTATTGTTGGCCGCACAAGGCGATTATGTATCCGCCGGATGGGTGGTGTTTTTTGGTGCCGTGGTGAATGGCTTTTTAATCGATAATCTGTTCCGACCTATGTTGATTCGTCGTATTGCCAGCGCCCTGGGCGGCGCTTCTGAAGAATTGGCTGTGGCCAATCATACGTTGATAACCGTATTAGCGACTTTTGCCGGGTTAATTCATTTTGGCATGATTGGCTTGTTTTTTGGTCCGGTGATGGCCGCAATGGCCATTACCATTTTTGATGTTTATGCCCATAAAAATTCAGATTTATTAGATCGCAGTTAGCGGGTTTGATTGAATTGTTTTTGGGGGCATTAAAAACATCAATAAGGCCAATGAGATTGAAGTGGTATTATCCTCTAAATGATGCGTAAACCATCAATTCAGATAACTTTTTGAGGAGGATGTTATGAAAAAACACACGTTAGTGAGTTTGGTTGCAATGAGTTTGGTGACCCCCACAAGCTGGGCGCAACAAAATGAAGATCCTTATGTGGCGGGATTTGAGCGTTGGGCTGAAGAGGTCAGTTGGCAAGATGATGGTGTGATGTCTGATGCAGCCCAAACTTATGCTAAAGAGGCCAGCTCCACGATTCGCCAAGCCGGCTATATCGGTAAAACCTTACCGTTACCTAAAGCGGTGAAGGTGGCTGAAGGGGTTTATACGGTTGTTGGCAGTCAGATTTGGCATAATCCCTCGAACTTTGGTTTTAATAATAATATTTCATTTGTTATTTTTGAAGAGGGTGTATTTGTGTTTAATACCGGAGCCAATCCGGCGATTTCTTATAGTGTGCATCAGCAAATCAAACAAATCACTGATAAACCGGTGAAATGGGTTGCGGTTGAAAATAATCAGGGGCATGCTTACTTTGGCGCCAGTTATTGGGTGGATATTGGTGTTAAGAATTTCTACTCCAGTGATATGGCGAATGGTCAGTTTGATGTGGGGTTTGAACGAGCGAAAGCAGAGTGGTCTGAGCGTGTTGGCAAGGCATTGATGAATGATATTCGCAATGTTTCAGATAAATTTACCACCTTTGATAGTGAAATGAAAATTGATGTGGGTGGCGGTGAGTATTTACACTTAATTGATTTTGGCCCCGGTCATACGCCGGCATCTACCAGTGTTTATATTCCGTCGCGTAAGTTACTTTTGGCAGGCGATTTGGCTTTTAACGAACGGATGCCGGTGATGTTTACTTACACCAACAGTATTGCTTGGATGGAGTCATTTGAAGCGATGATGGCAACCATTCCTAAAGATACCAAGGTTATTCCGGGTCATGGCACGCCAACGGATATGGCAACTGTGAAAAAGCAGACTTATGATTATTTCCGCTATGTGCAAGCGCAAGTGCAAAAGGTTGTGGATGAAGGCGGAGATTTAGAAGCCGCAGAAAATGTAGATCAATCCATGTATAAAGATCGTCCGGTGTTTGATCAAGCGGCAAAAAACAATGCCCGTAAAATTTATTATGAAATTACCGGTGGCGTTTTCTAACGTTTAGGTGCGTTATAGAGGTTAAAAACGACCAGGCCTGGTCGTTTTTTCATTCTAGAGGGGGCGTTGCGTGATATTTCTCGATAAAGTGCTGAGTTTCAGTGGCGCTGATGGGTTTTGAAAGGTAATAGCCTTGAATTTCATGGCAACCCATTTGCTTTAAAAGCGCGGCTTCTTCCGCTTTTTCAATGCCTTCAGCGATAATCCGGCGATTCATACTGTTAGCAATGGCAATAATCGCACGCACGATGGCTTGGTCGCTGAGATTCGTCATCATATCTTTGATAAAAGCACGGTCTATTTTGATGTATTCCACCGGAAATTTTTGCAGGTATTCGAGCGAGGAATAGCCTGTGCCAAAGTCATCAATGGCAATCGTTATGCCGGTTGCTTTTAGCGCTTCCAATGTGTGCAATGCCGAATTAGGGTTTTGCATGGCAATGCCTTCGGTGATTTCGAGGTCAAGCAGTTGCGGAGGCAGCTGAGCGTCTTTAAGCGCTTGGGCAATATTGCTAATTAGGTCATTTCTAAGAAATTGACGTGCAGATAAGTTGATCCCAACTCGGATAGGGTGGCCTTGGTCATGCCAGATTTTAGCTTGATTGACGGCACTGCGTAATGTCCAATCGCCAAAGGCGTGTATGAGATCCATCTCTTCAATAATCGGCACAAATTCGGCGGGGGAGATCATCCCTAATTCTGGGTGTTGCCATCTGACCAGGGCTTCAACACCGACGATTTTATTGGTTTGTAAATTCAGTTGTGGTTGATAATGTAATACAAATTGACCTTGTTGCAGCGCTTGATGCAATGCGGTTTCTAAGGTGAGACGTCTGGAGTGATCGGGTTGTTGTTTGGGGTCGTAAAACCGGAATTGATTCCCTCCGAGTGATTTTGCACTTTTTCTGGCTTGTACCGCTGCATTGAGTAGATCTGCGCTACACAGGCCATCTTTAGGGGGCAAGGCAATGCCGACACTGGTTTCGATATGAACAAGGGTTTGGGAAAATTCATAAGGAATGGTGAGTTCTGCTTGCAAACCTTCTACCCAATGTTGCAGGTTTTCGGGTGACATAGGGGTATTGACGAGTATGCTGAATTCGTCAGCACTCATTCGTGCGCAGGGGTAATGGTGATCTAGGTATTGACGAATGCGGTTAGCGAAATCTTTTAAGAAAATATCTCCTTGAGCATGACCGAGGGTGTTGTTGATTAAATTAAAACGATCAATGTCGATTGAGATAATGGCTAACGAATCGGACGCATAGGGTTTTGCTAAGGCTTTATCCACTTGTTGGGTGAAATGAAGACGATTACTCAAGTGGGTGATGGGATCATAATAAGTTTGGAATTCTAGCGCTTTTTCGGTTTGTAATAGCTCTGAAATATCTTGTATAACGCCAAAAATGTGTTGATGCTCATCTAATTCGGCAATGACACGAATGTGATAAGTTTGGTTTGCAAATATCAAGTCATGCTGAAGAGAGATGCGTTTGGATTGACCACTGAGCAGGGCTTGTGCGGATTGTTGGATGCCTGCAATTTGTTCTTTAGGCACTCGGCGTAAATAATCCGCAAGACTTTGTGGGCTTTGATCCGGTTGAATTGAAAACACCTGAGCCAGGCCTTTTGACCAAGTCATTTGATCTGGTTGAGGGACCCATTCCCAAAAGCCCAGTTTGGCGACATCTTGAGCATGGGCTTGACGCAATTGGGCTTTGGCCAGTTTTTGGGTTAAGCGGTAAGTTCTCAACGCGTAGCGTACTCGACGCACCAATAACGGCCAATTAATAGGCTTGGTAATAAAGTCGGTCGCACCGGCTGAGAATGCAGAATCAATGGCATGAATATCATCTAGCCCTGTGAGCATGAGGATCGGCACCGATTCGATCAGGGGTAGATTTCGCAGAGCTTGGCAAGTTTCAAAACCATCCATGTCAGGCATAATAACATCTAAAAGGATGAGATCCGGTTGCTTCGTTTGACAAATGTCGATGGCCACTTCACCATTTTCGGCTTGTATTAATTGATAGCCTTCTTTGGTTAATATTTTGGAGAGCGTTAGGCGAATACTGGTGTCGTCATCGATGACGAGAATGGTTTGTTGACTCATGGTGCCATGGTGCCTTTGGTCTTATCTAAGTTATTGATGTTTAACATAGTTTGAAATGGCTTGCTTTAGGTCCGTAGCATTTTTATCAAGGGAGGCTGCCAAGGGGGCAATGCCATCAAGGGTTCCTGCTTTCGCTAAGGCTTCGATTTGTCTTGAGGTTTCTGATAATTGTAACCCTCCGACGTTGGCCGCGCTACTTTTTAACGTATGAGCCGCATGAAAAATGGTCGGCGCTTGCTGAGTTTCTAATCCCAATAGAATGTCATTGATGAGTTTGGGTAATTGCTCTAAAAAGGGTGTTAATATGGCATCCAAATCGCCATCTAGTAACTCATTGAGTTCATCTAAGGTTGGTTCTTCTAGAGTAGGATGGGTCATGTCAATCGTTCCTTGAATTTTTATGACATATTGAGACTTTTGCATGAGTGGGACGCGAAAAAAAATTTTCTACATTTTTGTTCGTGTCGCCATCTCCTGCAAATGTCTTATATTATTATGTGTTATTTCGGTATATTAAGCTCGAAAATTTTTCTAATATTGAGCGTTAGACTGCATTGATAAATCATAACATGCTTGGATTTATTAGAAGATAACAAATGCAGTTAAGGTATTTGTGTGGATACTGGACGACCGCGTTGTTAAAGCCGCTTGAATCATGGCGGTGACACTGTTGGTTGCTCAGCCGGTGCCAATCGATGTTTGACGGGAATGTTGGATCAGAATATACGCTAAGGCTTTAGCTGTTTTACCGGATTCAATGGCCTGTTGGTGATAGACGAGAAGGTCAAGTGTTTGTCCTGTGCTTTGTGTTCAAGCATTGCAGGGGAAAATGCCCAGGCCTGGGCATTTTATAAAGGGTTAGTGTTCAAAAGCATCCATAAAGTTGGGTTCGTCAGAATAGCCGCTCGGCACATTTTTGGTGACAATCGCAACCGCATTATGAGGATGTAAGCTTTCAAGGTGATTGACGCGAACCCAATAGTCAATATAGTCTGAGCAGCTTTCTAGTTTTGATTGTAAGCGGCGAGCCGCATCTTCACAGAACATCAAATTGGTGGCATTTAAACGCGCAAACTCTTGCTCGTCTTGACGCTTCACGGTTGATTGAACCGGGGTTTTAACGGCATCTTCGATTTGGTTAATGACGTTGGATAAGTTTAAGGCGTGGTCTGCTGTAACTTTAAGCTTGATTTGAGCATAGGATCTTTGGCTGTGCGGGGTGGCACAAATGCCCTCTGGCGTACCCAACCAATCAATAATCTGCTGAAAATCCAGTGTCTGATCGGAAAATTGTTGTTGGAAAGCTTCCTGTATCAGTTGTCGAGACAAGGCGGCTGAGCACGGACAGGTGGATGAGTAGGGCACACTGATACTGATTTCACAGTCATATTGACCGTTTCGTAGCTGTCCTCTTAAGGTGCAAGGATAATGTTTCCAGCCGGAGTTGTCCGTTTTAAGCGATTGGCGTCTTTCGTAATAATCAAATTTAAATTCGACAAAGGCATTTTGACTTAGACCTTGATGTGAATCAATAAAGGTATTTAATAGGGTTAGAATCCGCTTTGGGGTTAAGGGGGCATTGGAGCCCATTTCATCGAGCAATAAATAGAGCCTCGACATATGAATCCCTTTGCTTAAAGGGTCGTCTAGGCTGACATAGGCTTGAGCTTGAGAGGAGAGCGTTAAGGTTTTTTGATGAGCTTGTTCAATCAGAATCGGCAGTTCAATACCACTCATTCCGACCCAGTTGAGCTTTCCTTGCGGGGCTTGATGTGGCTGGCAAGCGATATCGGGCATGTGCTTTGTCATGCAATTTCCTTCGGCTTAGTGCGCTGATGCGAACCCTTTGGGGCAATCAGTCGCAAAATTAAAAACCAATATTATAGCATAGTGATGATTTGAGCATCACAATTCCTGACTGTTTTAGTCAAGTTTTGTGTTTGCGTTTTGTTTTGACCTTATTTAGCGGGTTGATGCTCGGCAGAAGGTTTAGAGGTCTTTTCCATCCAGAAGGTCGTCGATAAGTCGGGTTTGGTAAAGGGTTTTATTCAGGCGTTGGCAAATGATTTTGGCATCTCGATAAGCATTGCCTAAACAGGTGGTCGCACCGGGAGACGGTGTCATATTGTAGATGATGTTTTCGTTTTCAGGGACGATGCTGGCCTCGCCTAATTTGAGCTCTTGAGTCGTTTTGTCAATGACTTGTGGGCGAACACCACCGTAGCCTTCTGCATAACTGATTTCTTCAACTTTCAGGCCGGGTAAGATTTTACGGGCATCTTTGACAAAAAGGCGTTTATTTAACCAGGGGATTTCAAATAGGAAGTTGCGAAAAATGTAATTGCGAATGGTTGCGTCTTTAAGGAGATCCCAGAACACTTTCAGGACTTTTCGGTCGAGTTTAAGCGTATTCCAAAAATCTATATAGGTGCCGCCGGTATAACGCTCTAATTTCGGCAATACCAAGGCGGTTGGGCCGAGCCGGGTTTTTTTCGGTTCGGTTAGATCCGGGTCACCATGTAAGGCGGCAAAAGGCAGTTTGTCATTTTGCATGGTGTAAACCTTGCCATTTAGCTTGGTTGGGGTGAAGTAGAAACTGCCTGCCATCGGTAAGGTGGAGAGGTTCATGCCGTGCCCTAACTGGTTGGCAATGAGTAGACTGTGCGCACCGGCAGAAACCACGACGAATTTCGCTAAATAGGTTCCGTGTGCGGTTTGTAATTCATAATGATCTTTAAAAGCCAGAATACGGTCAACTTTGGAACTCAGGGAGACTCGAATGTTTTTACCTGTTTTACGTGCATTTTCAATAAAGGATTTGCTTAAAACACCGTAATTGACGGCGGAGTATTCATCGGTACAGCCACTGGCAAGAATTTTTTCAGGGCGAGGTTTGCCATCCACCAAGGCAACATTGGGTTCGACTTCAGCGATTTTATCAGCATCCCATAGTTCCATATACGGGAAAGCTTCTTTAAAGGCTTCATAACGTTTTTGCAGGCGGTCACATTCTGCTTCCCCAACGGCGAGAATCATTTTGGGGTATTTAAAGAGGAAATCGTTTTTGTCGATTTGTTCGGCATAGCGAACCAGCATATTGGCGGTACGTTTGACTTGAATGGCTTTTTCAAGGGTATAGTTGGTTTCGATGTCGCCACAATGCAAGGTTTGGCTATTGCTGCGAGCGTTGGTGTTTAAAGGGGCAAGTGAGCCATACTTTTCTAGAACAGCAATAGATTTAATGTCGGTGTATTTTGCTAGGGTGTAAGCCAGCGAGGTACCGGTAATGCCTCCGCCAACAATAACGACATCAAACAATCGGTTTTGCATAGTGATGAAAATCCATTTAATTTAATTAAGCATTTTATTATATAAAATATCTTAGTGAAAGCATAATTTTTCTTATGGGGTTACTTAAAATGGCTTCTGTGGGTAATTTGCACAAGCGTTGCTCAAGTTGCTAAGCTTGGCGTTCAGATTAAGTTGTTTGTCATGGGTGTATGATAAAAGAATTTGTGGCTGGCTGTTTAGTTTTCTGATCGGGTCGTATGGGGCTTTGTCTGTTAACGAGCATAGTTTCTTTGGCGGTTATAAAGGGCTATAATGCTGATTTATGAGCTTTCTCAGGCAATCAAACATTGTGAGACCTTTGCACGAGATGGCTACACGAATAAAAAGGGTTAAAATTTTCCCATATTTTCGTTAAAAAACTGGCCAATAGCCGGCTATTGACTGCGTTTTTTGCCTCAATATGAAAATTTTTTCCACATTTTGCTTTTGCGTTCCACTCATGCAAAGGTCTCATTCGTTTTTTTTATTTATCAGGTGCTGATCTTATGGATTTAAAACAACAAATACAGCTTGCTCAATCCCAGCTTGCCGGTTTTGAAGTCCCCCCTTTGCCTGCAGAGTTGTTGAAGCTTCAAGCCATTTTTCAGACAACCGAATTTCCTGAACTGTCAGAAGTCGCCGAGATCATTGGTCAAAATACCGTGTTAACGGGAGAATTGATTAGGGTAGCCAATCAGTCGCAATTTTTACGTAAAGGTTCTGACTCTGTTCAGACCATTAAAGGGGCAATCGATTCTTTGGGCATGACCAAACTCAAAAATCTGGTTTTTGGGTTGGGGTTTAAAGCGCAAATTCCTGAGTTGGCATTTACTGAATTGATGGAGCATACATTGGATGTTGCTAATGTGGCCGCCGCACTCAGTCATTGGGTGGAGGGTATTCAAGCAGATGAGGCTTATTTGGCCGGGGTTTTTCATAATGCCGGTGCGATTATTATGGAAATGAAGTTTGGCGAATATCGTTCTACGTTCTTTAATACCCTAACCAATTGTTATAGTGGTTTATCAAAAGAAATTGAAAAATATCAAGTTTCTCATGGTGTTTATGGTTTATTGGTGGCCAAAAAGTGGCGATTGGATTCTCGTTATGCACAGGTGATGTTAATGCATCACCAACGCAACCTCGCTGTCATTAAGGATGATCATGTTCGTGCTTTGGTGGCGATTATTCAGTTGGCAAATGTTTTGGTGAGCGAAGTCAGTTTCGATAGCTATATTGGGCAGGAAGTACGGGAAATGTCGGCGACTACCCGTGAAGAGTTGTTGATAGATGGCGATGTGATTGATGAAATTCGTACCGCCTTATTAAGTAATAGTTTGGTTTAAAGGCTACCTCGTATGAAGTTTATGGTCAAAATTTTTCCAGAAGTGATGGTAAAGGGCGATGCCGTTAAGAAGAAGATGATTCGCCAGCTCTATTTTAATTTAAAAACCTTATTTGAGCGCACTGCCGTGGATGTTGAGTTGAAACGCTTTTGGGATAAGCTAGAGGCGTTGTGTTCTGATGACGTTTCAGAGACAGTGCGACAGATTTTAATCAAAACTCCGGGGATTGAACAAGTTTTAGAAGCTCAGCAATACCCCGCAAAAACCTTAGATGCCATCGCCGACGTTGTGGTTGCGCAAGCTGCTGATTCTATTAAAGATAAGCGTTTTGTGGTGAGGGCAAAAAGAACGGGTACCCATGATTTTACATCGAATGATATTGAGCGTTATGTGGGGCAGCGTTTATTTGATTTGCAGATATCTGCGGGTGTCGATTTAAAAAATCCTCAAGTTAAAATTGAATTAGAAGTCCATCAAGACCAATTGAATTTAATTCAGCATCGGCATAAGGGGTTAGGTGGCTTTCCGATGGGGACTCAAGGTGAAGTTCTCTCTCTGGTTTCCGGCGGATTTGACTCGACGGTTGCCAGTTATTTAATGATGCGCCGTGGGCTCAAAACCCATTTTGTTTTTTTTAATTTGGGCGGAGCGGCTCATGAGTTGGGTGTTAAGCAAGTTGCCTTGTACCTTTGGGAGCAGTTTGGGGGGTCGCATCGGGTATCGTTTGTGTCGGTACCTTTTGAGGCGGTGGTCGCGGAAATTTTTAGAACATCGCATGAAACTTATATGGGGGTGGTTCTCAAAAGATTGATGTTGAAAGCCGCCGAACAAATCGCCGATCAAATGGGGATTGATGCTTTGGTGATGGGGGATGCAGTGGGTCAGGTTTCGAGTCAAACCTTGCGAAATATGGCGATGATTGATCGTGTCACGGATAAGTTGGTATTACGCCCTTTGGCAGTCATGCATAAACAGGATATTATGTCATTAGCAGACCGGATTGGCACCAGAGAGTTTGCAGAAAGTATGCCGGAATATTGTGGGGTTATTTCTCAAAATCCTGTGATTAACAGCTCTGCAAAGAGAATCGAGCTGGAAACCAATCGATTTGATTTAGCGGTTTTAAACCAAGCTGTGGCAGCCGCGCAGAAGATAGCGGTTGACGAGGTCGTTGAAAATGTCAATGCGACCGCAGCGGTTGAAATTTGTCACCAGCTTGGGGAGGCGGTGGTCATTGATATTCGTAAAATGCCGCTTCCTGAGCGATTTCCATTGGAGGTGGCGCCTAAGTTAGTGATCCCTTTTTATGAGTTGAATCAGAAGTTTAAGCAGCTAGACAGTACCCAACAGTATTTACTTTATTGTCAAAAAGGGGTGATGAGCCAGTTACATGCTCAGTATTTGCGTGATCAAGGTTATGAGAATGTTAGGGTTTATCGCCCGCTTTAGTTATGTTGCCCAATTGATCAATGGTTGATTCAATAAACAGCCGTTTATCTTGATCAAGTCGTTTGGAGGCCTCCAAGAAAATGCGCATTTTTTGAATGGTTGTGACATAGTTGACGGTTTCATGGCCAATGACTTGTCTTGCGATGGTTTCGACATTATAAAACCAACTGTTCGGATTGAGCCCCAGTTCTTTTGCTTTTTTCTGGAGTTGTAAAACTTTTCTAGGGCCTGCGTTATAGGCCGCTAGCGCAAAGTTATTGCGGTCTTCAGTTGTAAAGTTTGGCGTGTCAAAATAACGATCCCTTAAATAGGCCAAATATTTCACCCCGGCGTGGATATTGGTTTCTAAGTCGTCAATATTGGGTAAATTAACATTGCGATCTCTAGCCGTTGAAGGTTTGATTTGCATGATGCCAACCGCTCCGGCATGACTGGTTTTGTTCGGTGAGAAACGAGATTCTTGATAGGCTAAGGCGGCAATCAAGCGCCAATCAAAGTCATAAAATTCAGCATAGCGTTGAAAGTAATATTTCAAACAGGTAATACGTTTTAGTAAATCATGTGTCAGGGGTTTTTCGACCCAATAGGTGTTGTCAAAGTACTTTTTGTAGAGTGAATTGCCTAAAAAACGCCCAGGCCTGGCATAATTTTGGATAAAAATGTTTAAAGATTGCTTTAATTTGGGCGTATTTGGACGAAGCGCCCAGCCGATGTCACTGTGATGGTGAATAATCATGTTTTCATTTACTTGAATGTTTTCTAAAACTTGTTTCCAGAGTTTAGCGATGTGGCTATCGACGATGGTGTATTGATAGATATTTTCATTGAGCAGTGCCAAAATATCTTCTGCTTCCATTAAGGGATCCGCGCGCACCACTTCCATTGGTTCTAAACCGAGACGTCCTAAAACTTGATTGATGGCCTCAAGGTGAATGACGTAACTGCTGTTACTGACAACAATGACTTGTTTTCCTGAGAAATCCTCTAAGCGATTAATGGGGGCGGCTGTTTCACTGGAAACCAGTATTTCTTTGATATTTTGAATATAGGGGTCGGTAAAATCGACCAGTGCTTCCCGTTCAGGGGTAATGGTAAAACCAGAAGCGGCAATGTCGCCATAGCCTTGACGGAGCTGACTGAGAATATCGCCAAATGGCATGGGGATAAAGGTTAAGTGCGTTTGATAATGTTCTTTACGCGGCCCTCGGTTCAAGTAGTTTATATAGGCGTTGAGAAGGTCATGCTCAATGCCACGAAAACCTTTTTCGGTGAGAAAAAAATTGGTGCGGTTATAACTAACCAATACCCGAATGAGTCGTCGTTGCCGAAGCTCAGGTAAGTCGCCGTGAAAAGGACTGAGTATCCGAGTTGACATGGAATTTTGCGACGGTTGCTTTGAGATTGCCCCTAAGGGAGCGCTATGAAGCATGATTAAGCTCGTCACCGCCCATGTTATTGCAAAAAAAGGTTTCAAATAATCTGCTTCCTGTTTCTTTTTCTGCCATTGATTTTAAAAGTCTACCGTAATTAATCAAGCTTTTTAGGTCGTTTTGTGTCCTTTTAGAGTGGCAAGTGCAGGAAGTTTCTTTTTGTTGTCATATCGAGTGGTTACAATGTAATTATTTGAAACGGTTTGATGGAAATGGGAGACTTGGATGAGACAGGTCAAATATGTCATTTTGGGTGCAGGGTCAGCGGGCTTAACGGCATTAGCAAAAATTCGCCGTGAAACAGATGACTTTGTGATGATTCACGATGGTCCTTTCGGTACTACTTGCGCTCGGGTTGGTTGCATGCCCTCTAAGGCATTGATTCATTGTGCTGACCTTTTTCACAGTCGTCATCACTTTTACCCGATCGGGATTGATGGTGCAGATGCGCTTCATATTGATAGTGCAGTGGTGATGAAACGGGTTAGGCAGTTTCGCGATCGCTTTACTTCAGGTGTAAAGATTGGCAGTACGGATACTCTTGAAGATCATCAGTTAATTCAAGGGCGAGCTCGCTTTGTGGCATCGGATATCATTGAAGTGAACGGTGAGCAGATTCATGCGGAGCGGGTTATTATTGCCACTGGATCTCGTCCTGTTGTGCCTGAGGCTTGGCGAAGCTTGGGTCAACAATTAATGACGTCGGATGATCTTTTCGAATTGCAGCAACTTCCTCGTCGAATAGCCGTCATTGGTTTGGGCGTAATTGGTCTTGAGTTGGGACAGGCATTGTCACGATTAGGGGTGGAAGTCATCGGTTTTGAGCAGTCAAACCAAATAGGCGGATTGCAAACGCCGGAAGCGACACGTGAGGCCGTTAAATGGATTTCGAAATCCTTTCCGATTTATTTGGGTGAGGCGGCACAAGTGATTGAACAGGGTGGTAAGGTCAAGGTGTCTGTCTCAAATGGTTGTTTTGAAGTGGATGCGGTGTTAGCCACTTTAGGGCGACGGCCTAATATAGATGGTCTTGGTTTGGATCAATTAGGGGTGGCATTGGCTGAAAATGGCATGCCTGATTTCAATGATGCAACCATGCAGATAGCCGACTTACCGGTTTTTATTGCCGGAGATGTGAATGGTCGACGCCCAATTTTGCATGAAGCCGTTCAGGATGGCAGGATTGCTGCACAGAACGCAATCGCCTATCCGCAGCTCATTTCGCATCATCGAACCTCCTTAATGGGGGTCACGTTTACAGATCCACAAATAGCGGTATTGGGTGAGCGTTTTGTCGACTTGGATGCCAAAGAAACGGTTAAGGTCTCGTTTAAATTGGAACGCAATAACGGCCGAGCGATTGTCATGGGGCAAGATAAAGGGGTGATTTGTTTGTTTGCTGATAAACAGTCAAAACGCTTATTAGGCGGAGAATTGGTGATGGCAGATGCCGAGCATTTGTGTCATTTATTGGCTTGGTCGGTTGAACAGGGTATGACGGTGGAACGCTTGTTGCAAATGCCGTATTACCATCCGGTATTGGAAGAGGCAGTCGAATCTGCTTTACGGTTATTGTTGAAGGCGTTGCATTCGTGAGGGTCTACATCAATGTCCAGGCCTGGCGTTATTCGTTTGAATGGCATTTTAATCGAATGTGAACAGAAAGTAGAAATTGAGTTATAATGTGCACGCCTTGATTTTCAAGGTTTTTTTTAATTAGGTCAAAAGCAACGATTTGAGGGTTTGAATAACGAACAAATCAAAGTTAAATGACCGTGGGATGCTTAGGGCGTGGAAAAATAACCCTTAGCCTTCTATTAGATAAGAGTAGTTGAATTTCGAGTGACTGAACATAAACAAAATGAGAATGAAATTTTAGAATCGTCGGCAGAACAAACTCCGGCGATAGCTGAATTAAACCCGTCAGAGAAGACTGTGTCTGATACAAAAGACAGCGCTGTGGCGGATCCCCATGCTAATCGCGAAGCGGATAAGTATGATAACCCCATCCCAAGCCGTGAATACATTGTTGAATTGCTTGAAAAAGAGCAGAAACCGCTGCGCATCAAACAGATAGCCACCTTGTTAGAGATTGACGATGATGAGCGTTTTGAAGCCTTGTCTCGTCGTTTAAAAGCCATGGTTCGTGATGGACAAATTTTGAGAAACCGTCGAGGTGCTTTTGGCTTGATCCAAAAAATGGATCTAATAAAAGGAAAGGTGATTGGCCACCCCGGCG
Organism: Piscirickettsiaceae bacterium CG07_land_8_20_14_0_80_44_28; assembly: GCA_002779995.1. Classification (GTDB taxonomy): domain Bacteria; phylum Pseudomonadota; class Gammaproteobacteria; order Thiomicrospirales; family Thiomicrospiraceae; genus Hydrogenovibrio. The sequence goes on along the minus strand of PEWX01000096.1, from coordinate 28,544 downwards.
GCTTTGGTTTTGTTAAGCCGGAGGAAGGGTCAGAGGGGTCGGATTTGTTCCTCAGTGACCGAGAAATGCATAAGGTGTTTCATGGGGATATCGTCATTGCTTCTGTGATTGGCGTTGATCGCAAAGGTCGTCGCGAAGGCGTGATTGTTGAAGTGATTGAACACGCCAATCAAACCTTATTGGGTCGATTGCACTTTGAATCGGACTTGGCTTGGGTGCAACCGAATAACAATAAAATTGCTCAGGATGTGTTTATTCCCCAAGACGGTTTAATGGGTGCCGCCGAAGGCCAAATTGTTAAGGTTGAGGTGATTCATCAACCGTCAAAAAGATCGAGTGCTATCGGCAAGGTTATTGAGGTGGTGGGGGATTATCTCGCACCGGGCATGGAGATTGATGCAGCCATTCATACCCATGATATTCCAACTGAGTGGACGGAAGCGGTTTTAGAACAAATCGCTGCGATTGCGGATGAAGTGACAGACGCAGATATTCAAGGTCGCAAAGATTTGCGTAGTCTGCCTTTGGTCACCATTGATGGTGAGGACTCGAAAGATTTTGATGATGCAGTATTTGCCAAACGTCGTAAAAAAGGGTGGCGTTTATTGGTGGCTATTGCGGATGTCTCCCATTATGTTAAACCGGGAACCCCTTTGGATGAGGCGGCTTACCAACGCGGTAATTCGGTTTATTTCCCACAAAAAGTCATTCCAATGTTGCCGGAGAAGTTGTCTAATGGTTTGTGTTCCCTAAACCCACAAGTGGATCGATTGTGTATGGTGTGTGACATGTCGATTGATGACGAGGGGAAATTGGAGAGAACCCAGTTTTATGATGCGGTAATGAACTCCAAAGCTCGCTTGACTTATAACCAAGTGCATGAAATGTTGACGGATGATCGCTCAGAACATAGAGAAACCTTTAAAAATGTGTTGCCGAATGTTGAAGACCTCAATGACCTGTATCAGTTATTGAAAACAGCCAGAGCGGAAAGAGGGGCTTTGGATTTTGATACGGTTGAAACGCGTATCGTTTTTGACGAACAGCGTAAGATTAAAGAAATTGTGCCTGTGGTGCGTAATGAAGCGCATAAGCTGATCGAAGAATGTATGTTAATGGCGAATGTGGCTACAGCTCGATATTTGAAATGGCATAAGGCGCCTATATTATATCGCGTGCATGAAAAACCTTCTGAAGAACGTTTGAAAAATTTAAGAACCTTTTTGGGCGATTTTGGGTTGTCACTAGGGGGCGGCGATGAGCCGGATGCCAGAGATTATGCTACCGTGATTAAAGCGGTTGAAGGTCAGCCACATGAGCATTTGGTATCAATGGTGATGTTAAGAAGTATGAATCAGGCGGTTTACCAGCCAGATAATTTAGGGCACTTTGGTTTGAATTACGACTATTATGCGCATTTCACCTCGCCAATTCGTCGTTATCCCGATTTGCTGATTCATCGTGCGATTCGCTTTGTCTGGACGAAGCAACCCATTGAACAATTCGAATACAGTGAGAGCAAAATGCAGGCGCTGGGCGAACATTGTTCATCAACAGAAAGACGTGCAGATGAAGCAACGCGCGAAGCAGTCACTTTCTTGAAATGTGAGTTTTTATCGCATCGTTTGGGTGAAGAATATGATGCCGTCGTGGCAGCAGCAACCAACTTTGGTTTGTTTGTCGAGTTGGAACCTTTATATGTAGAAGGGTTGGTGCACATTACTGAATTGGGAGAAGATTATTTCCATTATGATGCTTCTCGTCATTGCTTAAAAGGTGAGCGTACCGGAAAGGTTTATCGTATTGGTGATCGTTTGCGAGTACAGGTTGCGCAAGTCAATTTGGATGACCGCAAGATTGATTTACGGTTGTTGAGTTCCGAAAAAGATCCTTTAGAAGTGGCTGAAATAGCGACGGATGCTAATGCCGAACCTCAAACGCTAGCTACAGATGACGATGCAGCGCCTAAAAAAAAGAAACGACGCAATACACGTAAAAAAGGCGGTTACCGAGGGCGTAACAAAAAATCAGAGGCGCCATCTGAGTCAAATCAATCGTGAAACGGGACATTCTATATGGCATTCATGCCATTGAAAAGTTTCTAAAGCAGTCGCCGCACCTGATCTATGAATTGGTTTTTGTTAAAGGGGTGCACAATAAGCGCCTTCAGGCGTTACAATCACAAGCTAAGCAGCTAGGCGTGAATGCACGCCTTGAGCCGAAATCCTATTTCAATCAGTTTGAGGGGGTGCATCAAGGGGTGGTGGCGACCATTGCTAAACAAGCAGAACTCACCGAAGCCGATTTGAAAGGTATTATGGAGACAACATCGAATCCGCTGTTTTTGTTTCTAGATGAAGTTCAAGATCCGCATAATTTGGGTGCGATTTTAAGAACGGCCGATGCCACGGGTGTGTCGGCTGTGGTGATTCCTAAGCATAATTCGGTCGGGGTGAATGCAACGGTTCGCAAGGTCGCTTCCGGTGCAGCAGAAACCGTTAAGCTGGTCGTCGTGTCTAATTTGGTCAGAACGCTGAAGGATTTACAACAAAGTGGTCTTTGGGTAACCGGGTTGGCGGGAGAGACCGATCAAACGCTTTACCAAGTGGATTTGACGGGTGCGGTTGGCATTGTGATGGGGGCTGAAGGATCCGGGTTAAGAAAATTAACCCGTGAATCCTGCGATCATCTAGCCGCCATTCCGATGGTGGGTACCGTTGAAAGTTTAAATGTTTCCGTTGCAGCCGGTGTGGCTTTGTATGAAGCGTTTCGTCAAAGGCATTCCGGTTAATAGACGGCCGTTAGCGTGATGTGCTTTTGTTTATGATTTATTGGTGGTTTTAATCTAAAAACCATTCTAAAACGACCAGGCCTGGTCGTTTTTTCATTCAGATTCAGGGGGGTCGGTGTTTTCGTTTTGGCGCTCAAGGGGGCGTGACAATGCTTGTGCGGTTTGTAAATAGCGTTTGCGATGCCAAATTAAGCCCCAACGAGTCCCCCCAACTTGTCTCCACAGCAAGGTTGCGCGGATACCGGCGAGTAGCAGTGCTCGAATCTTATTGGCCGTTTTCGGATTTTGCAAGTGACCGTGTTGACCATTGACTATAATGCGAGGGTTAATGGTACTGATGTTTTCAGAATAGGCTCTGGCTAAGGTGGCAATGACATTATCATGAAAATCCCCAAAATGGCTGCGTTGTACTCGAGCCGACTCAATCACTTGAGAGACTTTTTCTAAGGTGCCTTGCGTTTTTGAAATATTCTTTTCTAAAATCATTAAACTTAAAACATATTTGGTCAGTTCGATATTGCGTTGGGTATCTGCTTGGCTAGATTTCATCTGCGCTAATAAAGCATGAATCCCTAGTTGTAGGTGTTGAATGTCTCCGCCGAATACGTCCAGTGTATCGGTTGGATTTTCACAAAACAGCGAATTGATGCTGGTTTGAAAAGCCAATTCGTTGGTGTTGCCGGTAGTCGCCAGTTGGTAAACCTGTTGCGCAACTTGGTAAATGCCAACGAGGGCGAGCGTTTTATCTTGATGGCTATATTGGGTCATAACAAATCACTAGAAGTTGGAGGTTGATGATAGCGTTCGGTAATCACCGCGCCGCCTAAACAAATGTCACCGTCATAGAATACCACTGATTGACCTGGGGTAATGGCGGTTTGTGGGTAATCAAACTCAACTAAAATCTGTCCCTGTTGGTTTTCAATGATTTGGCAGGGTTGTTCGGGTTGGCGGTAGCGCACTTTGGCTTTTAATAGGGTATGCAAAGGTGGGCAGTGTCCAGATACCCAGTCACAGCAATCAGCACAGAGGTAACGGTGATTGAGAAGTGGGTGGTCAGATCCTTGTACTGCAATTAATTGGTTTTTTGCTAAATTTTTGTCGGCAGCAAACCAAGGTAACCCCGAATCGCCATGGCCGCCACCAATGCCTAAGCCTTTGCGTTGTCCCAAAGTATGATACATCAATCCTTGATGTTGACCGATGACTTGACCGTCGGTATTGACAATATCACCGGGTTGTGCGGGTAAGAATTGTTGTAAAAAATCGGTGAATTTTCGTTCGCCAATAAAACAGATCCCGGTGCTGTCTTTTTTGTTGTGGGTAATTAATCCCGCTTCTTCAGCCATTTGGCGCACCACGGGTTTTTCGAGTGCGCCCAATGGGAACAGTGATTTAGCTAATTGGTGTTGCTGTAGGGTGTATAAAAAATAGCTTTGGTCTTTATTATTATCTAAGCCTTTTAATAAATAACAATGTCCGTGTTGATCACGGCTGATACGGGCATAATGTCCGGTGGCAATAAAGTCAGCGCCGAGCTGTAACGCGTGCTGTAAAAAGGCTTTGAATTTAACTTCTTTATTGCAAAGGATGTCTGGATTAGGGGTGCGTCCACTTTGGTATTCGGCAAGAAAATGTTTAAAGACATTCTCCCAATATTCGCCGGAAAAGTTTTCAATATGCAGTGGGATATCGAGTGTTTCACAGATTGAAAATACATCTTGTAGGTCTTCAGCAGCAGGGCAGTAGTCTTCTGTGTCATCGCCTTCCCAGTTTTTCATAAACAGGCCTTCTACCTGATAACCTTGCTGCTTGAGTAGCAGTGCGGTTACGGAGGAATCTACGCCACCCGATAGCCCGACAATGATTTTGGTGTTGGTATTATTTTGTAATGGTGTGTTAGCGGTATTTTTCATGGCGCTATTTTATCATGCTTTTGTTGTTAACAGGGATTCACCCGGTGCCAATGTGCCTAGTTGGTAGTCGCCAATTTGAATGCGAATCAGTCGTAAAGTTGGAAACCCCACTGCTGCGGTCATTCTACGGATTTGACGATTTTTACCTTCGGTCAGGGTGAGTTGAATCCAAGAAGTGGGAATGTTTTTGCGTTCACGAATCGGTGGGTTGCGTGGCCAAAGCCACTGGGGTTCTGGAATCTTTTTGACTTTGGCGGGAAGTGTTAGGCCGTCTTTAAGGGAAACCCCTTGGCGTAAGGATTGCAATGCAGCCTGATCAATCGCACCTTCCACTTGCACGTAATAGGTTTTCGGCCATTTGTTTTTGGGGGAGGCGATTTGGTGTTGTAGTTCGCCATCGTTGGTTAATAGTAAGAGTCCTTCTGAATCTCTATCTAGGCGGCCTGCGGCATAAAAACCCGGATAATCAATAAAATCCGCCAAGGTCTGGCGTTGATTACGGTATTGAGCTTCATCAGTGAATTGGCTGAGAACATTAAAGGGTTTGTTAAATAGCAGTATTTCGCTCATATCGCTTATATTTTTGGGGTGAGTGCGTTAGAATAAACGCACATTTTATCATGTTTACTTGAGGTTGACGCTGGGTTCACAGCCAACTTTAATCACTTTTTTGTTGACCGTTAAATTTAGGAAATCCGCATGACAGCATCTGCCAAGATCATTTATACCCTGACTGACGAAGCACCCGCTTTAGCTACCTTTTCATTGTTACCGATTGTTGAAGCATTTACCAAAGCCGCCGGGGTAACAGTGGAAACAAAAAATATTTCATTGTCAGCCCGTATTTTGGCGAATTTTCCAGAGTATTTGACGGACGATCAAAAGGTAGGGGATGCCCTGTCAGAGTTGGCAGAGATGACCAAAAAAGCGGACACGAATATTGTTAAATTACCGAATATCAGTGCGTCTATTCCTCAATTGAATGCCGCTATTAAGGAATTGCAATCTCAGGGATACGCGATTCCCGACTATCCGGCTAATCCGAAAAATGCCGAAGAAGAGGCCATTAAGGTGGCATATGCTAAGGTGCTGGGTAGTGCGGTGAACCCGGTTTTGCGAGAAGGAAATTCGGATCGTCGTGCGCCGGCTTCAGTCAAGAATTTTGCCAAGCAACATCCTCATTCAATGGGGGCTTGGTCAGCAGATTCAAAATCAAAAGTGGCGCACATGACGGAAGGGGATTTTTATGGCTCAGAAAAGTCGATGACATTACCGGAAGCCACCGAATACAAAATCGAATTTGTTTCTGAATCGGGCGATGTTAAAGTCCTTAAAAATGTTGCGCCCTTATTAGCGGGTGAAGTGATTGATGCCGCCGTGATGAGCCAGAAAGCGTTAAGAGAGTTCCTTGCTAAAGCTTTGGCTGAAGCGAAAGAACAGGGCATTTTGTTTTCGATTCACTTGAAAGCAACCATGATGAAAGTGTCTGACCCCATTATTTTCGGCCAAGCCGTGTCCGTTTTTTTTGAAGCGGTATTTCAAAAATACGCTGATGAATTTCAAGCGCTGGGCGTGAATCCTAATAATGGTTTGGGCGATGTTTATGCCAAAATTGAATCTCTACCGGCGGATAAACAAGCCGAAATTGAAACGGCTATTGCTAAAACCTTTGAACAACAAGCAGATATTGCCATGGTGAACTCGGATAAAGGCATTACTAATCTCCATGTCCCTTCTGATGTGATTGTTGATGCGTCAATGCCCGCGATGATTCGTACATCAGGAAAAATGTGGAATAAAGATGGTCAACAACAAGATACCCTGGCGGTGATTCCAGACCGCTGTTATGCCGGGGTTTACCAGGAGACTATTGAATTTTGCCGGCAGTATGGTGCCTTTGATCCAACAACGATGGGAACCGTTCCGAATGTCGGATTAATGGCTCAGCAAGCAGAAGAGTATGGCTCGCATGACAAAACTTTTCAGTTGGATGCTGCCGGTCGGGTTCGAGTGGTTGAACCGAATGGCCATGTGCTATTAGAACAAACGGTTGAGGCAGGCGATATTTTCAGAATGTGTCAGGTTAAAGATGCGCCGATTCAAGACTGGGTGAAACTGGCTGTAAATCGTGCGCGTGCAACAGGTTGGCCAACTGTCTTTTGGTTGGACGCTCTGCGAGCCCATGATTACCAAATCATTGAAAAGGTCAATAAATATTTATTAGATCATGATACGCGAGGATTGGAAATTCACATCCTGTCGCCGGAAGAAGCGACACGCTTTACTTTGCGACATATTAAAGCAGGCAAGGATGTCATTTCAGTCACAGGGAATATATTGCGAGATTATCTAACGGATTTATTCCCGATTTTAGAATTAGGCACTTCCGCAAAAATGTTGTCGATTGTGCCTTTAATGAATGGCGGTGGTTTGTTTGAAACGGGGGCCGGTGGGTCTGCGCCTAAGCATGTCCAACAATTTATCAGCGAAAACCATTTACGCTGGGATTCTTTGGGTGAATTTTTGGCGTTAGCTGTGTCGTTGGAGCATTTAGCGACGCATTTTAATAACCCAAAAGCACAAGTGCTGGCGGATACGTTAGATAAAGCCACAGGGCGTTTCTTAGAAAACAATAAGTCGCCTTCACGTAAAGTGGGAGAAATTGATAATCGGGGGAGCCATTTTTATTTGGCGATGTATTGGGCGCAAGCGATTGCTGAGCAGCAGCAAGATGATATGCTCAGTTCGCTTTTCTTGCCTGTTGCCAAAGCGCTGTCTGACAAAGAGTCGATTATTTTGGCGCAATTAAATGCGGTACAAGGTAAAAGCGTTGATATAGGAGGGTATTATCATTTTGATTGGGCGCTTGCGAGTCAAACCATGCGCCCTAGTGAGGTTCTAAATCAAATTATTGCTCAGATTTAGAGATGTTTAATCAACTCTATCAGGTTTATTTTCAAGAAGGTTTAGAGGTTGAACCGACGATGGATGTTGTGTTTTCTGAAACGCAAGCAAAACAAGTCGTTTTAGATTTCTATAATCAGAAACTCGTTGAGTTGAATCATCAAGGCGAAGTGGTTTTTGAAGATTATGAACAGCTTCAGGCCTGGCTAAAATTACATCCGCAATCGAATTATCAAGCTTGGTATGAGACATTATCAATGGATGCTGATGATAAAAAATCGATATCCGATGAAGTGGGTTTAGCGGTAGCCAGTGATTTAGAAGTGCCGTATTTGACTAAGCAGTCATGGCAAGATTTGTCTGACAATTTATATGGTTTACTTTATCAACAGGGTGTTGATATTGAAAAAGCTATGCTTGAGAGGTTAATGGCAAAGGCTTATGAAATGACGTCGGATGAATCGGCTTCGAAAGGTGGTTCGCCTCAAGAAGCAGAGTCTCTTCAGAATAGTGATGAAGATGAGGTTTGGTTGATTCATATTGGCGAAGAAGATGTTGGTTTATACTTGGGTAGAAATTATATTGATTCTGCTTCCAAGTCAGATCTTCAAGTCTATGAGGATGTGGTTTCAACGGCAGAAATGTTAGCTCAGCGTCAAGGGGCTAGGGTTAAAATGCATCGTTTTGAAACCTTGCCCCCTGAGTGGTGTTGGTCAAAAGTTGAAAATATATTGCAACAAGCTTGTATTATCAGTTGTCAGCCACAGTTGCTAGTGCGCTTGAAAGAGGCGCCTTACTTGAAGGTTAATGATCTTATCCCGACAAAAATCGAATGGTTTGATGCGGCTTTTCAAGCTTTTATAAAAAGAGGCGATGAGCAATTAGAGGTTGTTCAGTTTAAATTTCAAAAAGGTAACGTTACTGAGTCTATTACATTAACCATTGAACACATTGTTCATGCCGTTGAAGTCGCTAAGGATTTTTGGGTTTGTTCGGATACTTATGGTACGCAAATTAAATTATCAAATGCGCATAATCCGACCCATATTTCCAGTTTATTGCGTTAGTCATTTTTTCTAATCAATCGTTAGTCTAGGCTGTGCCATATTTTAGAAATCATCTCTGGGGTGAGATCCAGAATCGTGACGCATTCTTCACTCATTCTGTGTAATTCTGGCGTGATATAAACATTAAAAAGTCGTTCGGCAATAATGGTATTGGCCAGTTGTATCATGGCAATTCCTTGCTTTAGTTGTTCTGAGCGAATGGATTTCAAGTTGGATTGGTGATGAAGCAGTATGATTTTTTTGACCAAATCACTGAGCTGCCATTTTTCTGCAACTAATAAGCCAATAATAGGGTGTGAGGTTTTATATTGGTTGTATTCTTGTTGTAATGCTTGGCTTGGTGCAGAAAGACTTTTATTAAAGATGCTTTCGTAATGATTATCAAATTTGGCAAGCATCACCGCGCCGAGGTTGTGGAATAAGCCGATTAAATAAGCTTCATCCGTGTTGAAAAATGTATTGTTTTGGGCGATTTGTGCGCAGACTTCTGCTGTTGACAGGCTGTGTCTAGGAATACTTTTGGGGCGAATACCTTCAAGCGATAGCTTTAAAGCAATTGCTTTAACCAGATTTTTTAATCGACGTATACCCAGTACTTCAACGGCACTCTCAATGGATACGATTTCTCTGGGATGATTGCCTTGAATGGCAGGGAGGTTGGCTGCATGAACAACTTCGCCAGCCAGCTCAATATCTTCACTGACAATATTGGTGATTGTAATAAAGTTGGGTATCGTTTCGTCCTGCTCAAGAAGTCGTTGCAACTCCAGTACCGCTTTAGGGATTTGAGGGATCCCCGTTTTCGCAAGAATTTCTAACGCACCGGGCAGTTGTTCTTTAATTTCCATATTACGGATAGCCTTTATAATCGCTGTGAAATTCAGGACTTATGTAATGTCTTTTAAAATAGGTAATGAGTTTAGGGTACTGAACCATGTATGTTATTTTATGATACGACGCTAGTCTATCAAATTAATAGCCGATATTCAGAAAACGCCCTCTGTAGGAGACGCTTAGCATAGAATATTTTTCGGATTCTCTGATGTGGGTTTTAGTTCGATACACTTCGCTAGTATTCGACATCAAAATAAACATTTTGCACATCGTCTAAATCTTCAAGCATTTCCAAAAACTTTTCAAACATTTCACGGTCGGCATCGTTTTCGATTGGTTTGGTCATCTGCGGCAAGAACTGAATTTCATCGACTTCAAAATCAATAGCACCGAATGAATCGACCAAAGCGCTTTTGGCTTTGGCATATTCGGTATGCGGAACAAAAACGCTGATTTTCCCATCTTCATTCTCAATATCGGAAACATCGACATCTGCCATTAATAAAGCTTCTAGTACGGCTTCTTCGTCATCGCCTGCAAATACTAAAATGGCGGCGTGGTCAAACATGTGACTGACACTGCCTTGGGTGCCAATTTTAGTTTTCGTTTTAGTGAAGCAGCTACGGACATCACCAAAAGTACGATTAGGGTTGTCAGTAAGGCATTCAATAATGACCATGCTGTTTCCAGGCCCGTAGCCTTCATACCGCGCTATGGCAAAGTCTTCGCCGCCCCCGCCTTTGGCTTTGTCAATTGCTTTTTCAATGACGTGTGCCGGCACTTGGGCTTTTTTTGCCCGTTCTAATAAGCCCTGTAAAGCAAGGTTACTGTCTGTTTCAATCCCGCCGCTTTTGGCGCAGACGTATATCTCTCTGCTGAATTTGCTGTAAACTTTGGCCTTAGCATCAGAAGTTTTAGCCATGGATTCTTTGCGGTTTTGGTAGGCTCTACCCATGTTATAATCCTGTGTATCAATCAATTGAAAGCGATAATTTTACACAATTAGCCTTGAGATGTTTAGATTTAGTTGTATCTAGTCGTTGGTGGAGTGTTGCTCAATTTGGTAAACATAACAAAATTTGGTTATCCTTTGTGATAAATATCATTTTGGCAAGCTTGACCCCATTTCAATTGAATTTGGCTATAATGGCTTTTTTTAATAAACCCGAGTGGAAGGCAAACTGGATTTGAGTGTACAGATTAGTGTACAGATTTTTTAGATAGGGTTTTTCAAGTGATAAATAGATGAGTCAGCAAAAAAAATATTTTGGCACGGATGGTATTCGTAGTGAAGTCGGGGTAGGAATGATTCGCCCGGAGCAGGTTTTAAAACTGGGTTGGGCAACCGGAAAAGTCTTAAAGAACCACGGCGAGTCAACGGTTTTGATCGGTAAAGATACGCGGATTTCGGGGTATATGTTCGAATCGGCCTTAGAGGCGGGGTTTATTTCTGCAGGGATAAACGTGTTGTTAGTCGGCCCCATGCCAACCCCCGCAGTTGCCTATTTAACACAAACTTTTGGTGCGGATGTTGGCATTGTTATCAGCGCCTCTCACAATCCGCATTGCGATAACGGCATTAAGTTTTTTTCAGCAAAGGGTCAAAAGATTTCAGATGAGGTTGAATTTGAGATAGAAGCGGCTTTTGAGGAAGATTTGATTACTGTTCCGTCAAATGCGTTGGGGCGAGCCAAGCGGATTGAGGACGCTGCCGGACGTTATATTGAATTTTGCAAAAGCACCTATCACGCACGGCAAAAGTTGAGCGGACTTAAGGTGGTTTTGGATTGCGCGCATGGCGCAACCTATCATGTTGCTCCGGCTGTTTTTAAAGAGCTGGGGGCAGAAGTGGTGTCAATTGGCGTGGAACCAAATGGTATTAATATTAATCAGCATTGCGGCGCTACTGACTTGGCACAATTAAGTAATAAGGTGTTAGAAGTTAAAGCCGATCTGGGTATTGCCTTTGATGGCGATGGCGATAGAGTAATGATGGTGGATGTTGATGGTGAGATTGTCGATGGAGATGAGATTCTGTATATTTTAGCGACTCAGGCAGACTATTTGGTGGAAGGTGTTGTCGGCACGGTTATGAGTAATTTAGGGTTAGAAAAAGCGTTGTTGCAACATAATATTGAATTGGTTAGAGTCAATGTTGGTGACCGCTATGTTATGCAGGCCTTAAAAGAAAAGGGTTGGATTCTTGGGGCTGAGGCTTCAGGCCATGTGTTGAGTTTGGACCAGTCAACGACAGGGGATGGTATTGTTTCGGCATTGCAGGTGATGGCCGCACTAATGAATAGTGGCCAATCTTTAACAGAATTGCGAGCGGGCATGTATAAGTATCCACAGATTTTAGAAAATATTCGGGTGGATAATCCAAAAGTGGTTGCGAATAGCATGGTGGTTGAATCTGCGGTTCAGGCATCTGAACAACGCATGGCGGGTCAAGGTAGGGTTTTGGTTCGAGCCTCGGGGACGGAGCCTTTAATAAGAATAATGGTTGAAGGTGAGACTTTAGAGGTTGTTGAACGAGAAGTGGCTTGGCTAGCAGATTTGGTGAGAACAGAATTTTGTTGAACTTGTCAAGATTGTATTTTAAAAAAGAAACCGCTAACATAGACGGAATTTTGCATTAGGGACGTTAAAAAGAATGAGACAGCTATTAGTGGCGGGTAATTGGAAGATGCATGGTAGTAAGGCATCAATTAAAAACTTGATGACAGGGTTGAATGCGGGTGCCGCATCTGTTGATGGGGTTTTGATGGCTGTATGTCCCCCTTCGATTTATATAGATTATGTCAAAAACTGCTTAGCGACTGATGCGATTGCATTGGGTGGTCAAAATATCGCAGTAGAGCCAAATCAAGGCGCATTTACTGGAGAAATCTCTGCTAAGATGCTTAAAGACTTTGAATGTCGTTATGTTATTTTAGGACATTCTGAGCGCCGTGCTATTTTTGGCGAAACCAATGAGTTGGTGGCTCAGAAGGTTCAGTCTGCTTTATCAGAAGGCTTGACGCCGATTTTATGTGTGGGAGAAACGCTCGATGAAAGAGAGGCGGGTGAGCTTGAGTCCGTGATTTCTGCACAGTTAAGTTCTGTCGTGGATCTAGTCGGTATTCAGGCGTTTTCGGGTATTGTCATTGCCTATGAACCTGTCTGGGCTATTGGAACCGGAAAAACCGCTTCTTCTGAACAGGCTCAAGCTGTTCATGCCTTTATTCGTAGTCAGTTAAGCAACTTGAATGCTGATGTTGCTGAAAAAATCATTATTCAATATGGTGGAAGCGTAAAACCGGATAATGCCGCTGAGTTGTTTGCACAGCCAGATATAGATGGTGGTTTGATTGGGGGCGCATCTTTAAATGCAGATGATTTTTTAGCAATATGCAGAGCGGCGGGAGCTTAATAATATGTTTCAAATAATTTTGGCGGTTCATCTGGTAATGGCCTTTATTTTGATTGTCCTAGTGCTGTTGCAGCAAGGTAAAGGGGCAGATGCCGGGGCGAATTTCGGTGGTGGGTCATCCCAGTCGGTTTTTGGTAGTAGTGGCTCTAGTAACTTCCTGCTCAAGATTACAGCTCTGATTGCGTTTATCTTCTTTATTACCAGCTTGTCTTTGGCTTATCTGGGCGCTCAGCAAGCGAAAGGATATCAAAGTGTTGTTGAGAAGGTTAAGGCAGAGGAGGTTGTAAAGCCTGCTGAAACCAATGAGCCAGTCGTTCCGAATTAATGATATATAGCCGATGTGGTGAAATTGGTAGACACGCTATCTTGAGGGGGTAGTGGCGAAAGCTGTGCCGGTTCGACTCCGGCCATCGGCACCAAATTTAGATCAGTCAGCTTGGCTGATGTTACTAATACTGCAAGTTTGGTTGCAGTGCTTTGAGAGGCTAGAGATTCATGCTAGAAAATTACTTACCAATATTGGTGTTTGTGGTGCTGGGCATACTTTTTGGCGTAGGGCCAATTCTTTTGGGGTATTTATTGGGGCCCGACCGGCCTGACACTGAAAAGAACTCTCCTTATGAGTGTGGTTTCGAAGCCTTTGAAGATTCAAGGATGCGCTTTGATGTCCGTTTCTACCTAGTCGCAATACTCTTTATTATTTTTGATCTAGAAATCGCCTTTTTATTCCCTTGGGCGGTTGCTTTAGAACAGGTGGGCGGTTTCGGTATTTTAGCGATGGGTGTTTTTCTGTTGCTATTGGTTGTCGGGTTTATTTATGAATGGAAGAAAGGAGCGCTGGAATGGGAATAGAAGGCGTTTTAAAAGAAGGGGTTGTCACGACCTCTGCGGATAAATTGATTAACTGGGCACGAACCGGTTCTTTATGGCCTATGACTTTTGGTCTGGCTTGTTGTGCCGTTGAGATGATGCATGCAGGCGCAGCACGCTATGATTTAGATCGGTTTGGTATTATTTTTCGTCCCAGTCCAAGGCAATCTGATGTCATGATTGTGGCGGGAACTTTGGTTAATAAAATGGCGCCGGCGCTCCGTAAAGTTTACGATCAAATGTCTGAACCTAGATGGGTTATTTCCATGGGGTCTTGTGCGAATGGAGGCGGGTATTATCACTACTCTTATTCGGTTGTCAGAGGTTGTGATCGTATTGTTCCGGTTGATATTTATGTTCCTGGTTGTCCTCCTACCGCCGAAGCCTTGTTATATGGCATCATTCAATTACAAAATAAAATAAAGCGTACCAATACCATTGCACGTTAAGTGTGTGTTTACTGGATATAAGATATGAAGCAATCAATTATAGAGTTACAAGCTAGGGTAGAAGAGCATCTAGGGAGTGCGGTTGTCGCATCGAAAAGCGCACTGAATGAGTTGACCATCGAGTTAGAGCCAAAACAAGCCTTAGAAGCTTTTGAAAAGATTAGAGACCAACTTGGATTTGAACAGTTGCTTGATGTCTGTGGCGTGGATTATCTCGCTTATGGAGATGTGACTTGGGAAACGAGAAAAGTAACTCGATCTGGTTTTAGTCGCGGTGTATTTGACTTTGATGCAGATGAAGCGGGTGCTGAAGTCGAGATGCCGCGTCGTTTTGCGGTCGTTTATCACTTGTTGTCGGTTGAGCATAATCTACGCCTTAGCGTAAAGGTTTTTCCTGAAGATGTGCAGTTCCCAATCGTCTCTTCCGTTGTTTCTGTATGGAATTCAGCAAATTGGTTTGAGCGTGAAGCGTTTGATTTGTTTGGAATTTTGTTTGAAGGACACCCAGATTTACGCCGAATCTTAACCGATTATGGTTTTGTTGGACATCCGTTGAGAAAAGATTTCCCATTAGTCGGGCATGTTGAAATGCGTTATGATTCAGAGAAGGAACGCGTGGTGTATGAACCTGTTTCAATTCAGAATCGCGTGAATGTGCCTCGCGTTATTCGGCATGATGCTGAGCCAAATGGATAAGTAGAGAGAGTCATTATGTCAGAAATTCGTAACTATACCCTTAACTTTGGTCCTCAGCATCCTTCTGCGCATGGTGTGTTGCGACTGGTTTTAGAGTTGGATGGTGAAACCATTGTCCGTGCAGACCCGCATATTGGTTTGTTACATCGTGGGACTGAAAAGTTAGCAGAATACAAACCTTATAATCAGTCTATCGGTTATATGGATCGTTTAGATTATGTTTCCATGATGGCAAATGAACATGCTTATGTGATGGCGATTGAAAAATTACTGGGGGTTACGGTGCCTGAGCGAGCTCAGTATATCCGTGTCATGTTTGATGAAATTACTCGATTATTGAATCATCTTATGTGGTTGGGCGCTCACGCCCTAGATATTGGTGCGATGACGGTCTTTTTATATGCTTTTAGAGAGCGAGAAGATTTAATGGATTGCTATGAGGCAGTGTCGGGCGCGCGTATGCATGCAACCTATTATCGTCCAGGCGGTGTCTATCGTGATTTACCTGATACGATGGCTAAATATGAAGCCTCTCAATGGCGTAAGGGTAAGAAACTTGATCAGTTGAATGAAGATCGGGAAGGCTCTTTACTGGATTTTATTGAAGCTTTCACCCAAAGATTCCCAGGGTATGTCGATGAGTATGAAACCTTGTTGACCGATAACCGTATTTGGAAGCAAAGAACGGTTGATATTGGAGTCGTCTCGCCAGAGCGTGCATTACAACTTGGCTTTACCGGTCCGATGTTAAGAGGGTCAGGTATTGAGTGGGATTTACGGAAAAAACAGCCTTATGAAGTCTATGACAAACTGTCGTTTGATATTCCGGTCGGGACGGAAGGGGATACCTATAGTCGTTACCTGGTTCGGATAGCGGAAATGCGTGAATCTAATAAGATTATTCAACAGTGTGTTCATTGGTTAAAAGAAAATCCGGGCCCCGTCATTGCAGCGGATCATAAAGTGACACCTCCGCCCAGAATGGACGCTAAGTCAAACATGGAAGCCTTGATCCATCACTTTAAGCTCTTTACGGAAGGCTATTCAGTTCCGGAAGGGGAATGTTATAGTGCGGTTGAACATCCTAAAGGCGAATTTGGTATTTATATGGTTTCAGATGGGGCGAATAAGCCTTATCGTATGAAGGTGAGAGCACCTGGTTTTGCCCACCTAGCAGCCTTAGATGAAATGACAAAGGGCCATATGATTGCAGATGTGGTTGCAATTATTGGAACTCAGGATATCGTTTTTGGAGAAGTGGATAGATGAATGTAGTGACGGAATCTGTAATCACCGGAAGTGTGAAAGAACGTATTGATCAATGGATAGCGCGTTATCCGGAAGATCAAAAACAATCTGCTGTGATGGCTTCTCTGAGAATCGTACAAGAAACTCAGGGTGGATACCTTACTCCCGAGTTAATGGATCAGGTTGCGGCCTATTTGGATATGCCTCCAGCTGCTGTTTATGAGGTTGCAACCTTTTATAGCAACTATGAACACCAGCCGGTTGGCAAGCACAAGATTTGCGTTTGTAATAGTGTTTCTTGCATGTTGCGAGGAAGTGAAGAGATTTTGGCGCACTTAGAAAATAAATTTGATATCAAGTCGGGTGAGGTGTCCCATGATGGTCGCTTTTCGATTAAAAAAGTGGAATGTTTGGGCGCGTGTGGTGGGGCACCGATGATGCAAATTGGTAAAACCTATTATGAAAACTTAACCGAATCTTCTGTTGATAAGATTTTAGACGGCTTGGAGTAGTGGCATGGTGCATCAAAATGAAAATTGTTACCGTTTAAATCATTTAGAGAAATCTTGGGATATTAAAACTTACATCGATAATGGCGGCTATGAAGTCTGGAAGCGCGTTTTGGCGGGCGATTTGATGCCGCAAGAAATTATTGATGAAGTTAAAATTTCTAATATTCGAGGTCGAGGTGGCGCTGGTTTCCCAACGGGGTTGAAGTGGAGCTTTATGAACCGTAATGCGCCCGGAGACAAGTATATCGTTTGTAATTCAGACGAAGGCGAACCCGGTACCTTTAAGGATCGCGATATTCTTCGTTATAATCCTCATGCATTGGTTGAAGGCATGATGATTGCAGGCTATGTCATCGGAGCTTCATCTGGTTATAACTATATTCGAGGTGAGTTTTGGGAGCCTTATCAACGGTTTCAGAATGCAATTTTGCAAGCGCGTGAAGCGGGTCTTTTAGGTAAAAATATTTTAGGGTCAGGGTACGATTTTGACTTAAATGCACATTTGGGTGCAGGTGCCTATATCTGTGGTGAAGAAACCGCATTAATTGAGTCTATTGAAGGGAAAAAAGGCCAACCGCGTTTTAAGCCGCCTTTCCCTGCTAGTTATGGGCTTTATGGACGGCCGACAACGATTAACAATACTGAAACGCTCGCCTCTATTCCAATGATCCTATCCAAAGGTGGTGAGTGGTTTAAGGAATTGGGGGTTGCTAATGCCGGGGGAACTAAGTGTTATTCTGTTTCCGGTCATGTTTTAAAACCCGGTAATTTTGAAGTAAGAATGGGGACGCCTTTTAAAGATTTATTGGAATTAGCCGGTGGTATCTGGAAGGGGCGTCAATTAAAAACCGTGATCCCTGGTGGCGCTTCTACAGCATTTTTACCTGCTGAAAAGGCAATGGCGATGAATATGGACTATGATTCGATTGCCAAAGCAGGCTCTTTTTTAGGCGCCGGCTCAATCATCGTAATGGATGATCGAACCGATATTGTTAAAGTTGTTGAGAATTTAAGCCATTTTTATTGGGATGAATCCTGTGGACAATGCACACCTTGTCGTGAAGGGACAGGCTGGTTGTATCGCGTTGTTAAAAGAATTCGTGCCGGTAAAGGTCGGCCTGAAGATATTGAAGCATTGAAGGATGTGTCCGGAAAAATTATGGGACGCGTTATCTGTGGTTTAGGGGATGCGGCAACGATTGCGTTGACAAGTGCAATTGATCACTATGAGCATGAGTTCCGTCACTACATCGACCATGGTTGTAGTATTTATGATAGGCAGTAAACGTTCGTTTTATTGCAGACAAAATACCCGAATAAAATTTAGGTCAAAATTATGGTAAAAATTGAAATTAATGATCAGGTGGTTGAAGCACGCGAAGGCGATATGTTGATTGACGTTGCCGATAACGCTCAGATTTCGATTCCCCGTTTTTGTTATCACAAAAAATTATCCATCGCAGCGAGTTGTCGTATGTGTTTGGTTGAGGTAGAAGGGGCTCCGAAAGCACTACCTGCTTGTGCAACACCCGTTACAGATGGGATGAAAGTCCATACGAAATCCAAAAAAGCCGTCGCGGCACAAAAATCAGTGATGGAGTTTTTGCTGATTAATCACCCGTTGGATTGTCCGATTTGTGACCAAGGTGGTGAGTGCGAATTGCAAGATGTTGCAATGACCTATGGGGATGATGTTTCACGTTATTCTGAGACCAAGCGGGTGGTCAGTAATAAGCATTTAGGGTCTTTAATTCATACCGATATGACACGTTGTATCCACTGTACTCGTTGTGTTCGCTTTGGCCAAGAAGTGGCCGGCATGATGGAATTGGGCGCTACAGGTCGAAGTGAGTGGATGGAAATTGGTACATATATTGAGAAATCTGTTACGTCTGAATTATCCGGTAATATGATCGATTTATGTCCGGTCGGTGCTTTAACCTCAAAACCTTTCCGATATTCAGCTCGTCCTTGGGAGTTGACAGCACATCATTCTATTTCTCCTCATGACAGTATTGGATCTAATTTAACATTACATGTTAAAAACAATCGGGTTAAGCGTGTTGTGCCAGCTGAAAATGAAGCAATTAATGAAGTCTGGATTTCGGATCGGGATCGTTATTCTTATGAGTCTATTCACAGTGAAGATCGGTTAAAGTTCCCAATGATTAAGAAAAATGGTCAATGGCAAAGGGTTGACTGGGAAGACGCCTTGGCCTTCACTGCTGAAAAAATAGCGCATTATGCGAAATCAGAGTCAACTAATTTTGGTGTACTGGCCTCTCCAAATGCTACATTAGAAGAACTTCACCTTTTACAAAAACTGGCGAGACGGTTAGGAATTGAAAATTTAGATTGTCGTTTAAGGCAGCAAGATTTTTCACTTGACGCTGCGGGTATTCTTGCGCCAAAACTGAATCATAGTTTACCGGAAGTCGAGAGTTTATCGGACGTGCTTTTGGTTGGGTCTTATCTAAGAAAAGAGTTGCCGATGTTAAATCATCGTTTACGTAAAGCACAGTTAAACAGCAAGCATATTTCCGTTATCAATCCAGTAGAATTTGATTTTAATTATCGGTTGACGCATTCTTTAATTGATAACGATTTGGTTCAAAACCTGATGGGTGTTGTAAAAGCAGCATCAGAATTGACCGGCAAAAATGACCAGGCCTGGCTTAAAAAATCAATTAAGGTTAGCCCAGAACAGGCTGCGGTAGCTAAGGATTTAATGGCTGCCAAAAATGGTGCTATTATGCTCGGACAGATCGCGCAAATGGATACTCACTATTCCCGTATTCTAATTCTGTCACAACAACTTGCTGAATTGACTGGCGTCACATTAAGTGTGTTACCGATGTCTGCTAATGAAGTCGGTGCTCATATGGCGAAGTTTGTGCCGTCAAAAGGTAAAAATGCCCGTCAGATGATTTCTGGTAACACCAAAGCGTTCATTAATCTGGCGATTGAACCTGAACAAGATTTCCAAGAAGGGGATTTAGCGCTTAAGGCAATGAAGAAGGCAGATTGTGTGATTAATCTGACGGCTTTTGACAGTGACGTTCAAAGAGAGTATGCAGATGTATTATTGCCAATTGCTACTTTTGCTGAAACCGCTGGTACTTTTGTGAATGCTTGTGGAAAAAAACAGGCTTTTAAAATGGCGATTGAGCCGGCAGATGAAATTAAACCCGCATGGAAAGTGCTTAGGGTTCTAGGTAACTTACTTGAGTTAGACGGGTTTGATTATGTTCACAGTAATGAAGTTTTTGCTGAGGTTGGTTCAGCGTTAGAGTCAACATTAGTGTTTGCAGATATGCCATTAGATGCGGAAGCAGCAGAAACCTTAATGCCCACGCAATTAATTTCAATGTATCAAGTGGATGCTTTGGTTAGACGCGCCAAGTCATTACAAGCAACACCCGATGCAAATGTGAACGCCCGTTAAGGTAGAGGATAATATAAGATGTTTGATATGCTACAAACTTGGCTCTCTTCCTTTCTATATGATTGGCTAGCCATTTTAATTACATTATTGATACAAGCGGTTGCTGTTATTTTGCCGGTTCTTTTAGCTGTAGCTTGGTTGACCTTTTTTGAGCGAAAAGTGATAGGGTACATGCAAATACGAATGGGGCCCAACCGTGTTGGCCCTCAAGGTTGGTTACAACCGATCGCTGATGCTTTAAAATTGATGAATAAAGAAATTATTTTTCCGTCACAATCCAATTTATATTTATTCGTTATTGCTCCGGTATTGGCTTTGGCTCCGGCTATTGCTGGATGGGCCGTTATTCCTTTCGATGCAAATGGTGTCGTAGTCGCAGATATTAATGCGGGGCTTCTCTATGTTTTGGCCGTGTCTTCTGTTGTTGTTTATGGTGTAATAATTTCCGGTTGGGCTTCTAATTCTAAATATGCTTTCTTAGGGGCGATGCGCGCTTCTGCCCAAAAAATTTCCTATGAAATCGCCATGGGCTTTGCTCTGGTTACCGTCTTAATGGTCGCCGGTAGCATGAACCTTACGGCCATTGTAGAGGGCCAACAAGGTGGCATCTTGAACTGGTATTGGATACCATTATTACCGATGTTCTTTGTGTATTTCTTATCTGGGGTGGCTGAAACTAACCGTGCACCTTTTGATGTGGCGGAAGGCGAGTCTGAAATCGTTGCGGGTTTCCATGTTGAATATTCTGGAATGGCTTTTGCAATTTTCTTCCTAGCGGAATATGCAATGATGATTCTGATTTCTTTTATGACGGCTATTATGTTTTTGGGCGGTTGGTTGTCACCTTTTGAAGGCGTGCCTTTACTTGCTGATCTCTTTGCTTGGGTGCCGGGCTTTATTTGGTTGTTCATGAAGGTCGCCATCTTCTTATTCATTTTCTTATGGTTTAGAGCAACTTTTCCAAGATATCGTTATGATCAAATTATGCGTTTAGGTTGGAAAGTATTTATCCCTGTTACGATCGTATGGGTATTTGTTGTGGGCGCACTTGCGTACTTCAAAATGGGTCCTTGGTTTAATTAAGGGGTTAAGGGAATGATTACATTTATTAAACATCAAGTAAAAACCTTTGGACTAATTGAATTATTCAAAGGTCTCGCGGTAACCGGGAAGTATTTTTTTAAAAGAAAGATTACTGTCCGTTACCCGGAAGAAAAAACACCCTATTCACCTCGTTTTCGAGGACATCATGCCTTGCGACGATATGAGAATGGCGAAGAAAGGTGCATTGCTTGTAAATTATGTGAAGCAGTTTGTCCGGCCAATGCCATAACCATCGAATCAGAAGAACGAGCAGATGGTTCTCGAAGAACCGTTCAATATGATATTGATATGTTCAAATGTATCTACTGTGGCTTTTGTGAAGAAGCCTGTCCGGTCGATGCAATTGTTGAAACCAGAGTTTATGAATATGAATTTCATGAACGGGGTCCAAATATCGTAACAAAAGAGAGATTACTGGCATTCGGTGATCAACAGGAAGCGCAAATCGCTGCGGATAGAGCAGCAGATGCGAAATATCGTTAAAGCTCTAATAACTTTAAAGAGACAGTGTAAATGACGTTTGAACAATTTATCTTTTATATACTCGCCACCATGGCTGCATTATCTGGGCTGATGGTTATTAGTGTAAAAAACCCGGTAAAAGCAGCTTTGTGGTTAGTGTTGACGTTTGTTTCAACAGCGGGTATTTGGTTGATCGCACAAGCTGAATTTTTGGGTCTGGTGTTGATTCTGGTTTATGTTGGTGCAGTTATGGTGTTATTCCTTTTCGTGGTAATGATGCTCGATATCAATGTTGCAACTATTAAAGAAGGCTTTACACGCTACTATCCTTTGGGGGTTTTGACTGCACTAGCCATTTTTGCATTAATTTATTTGGTGGTGGGTCCAAATCGATTTGGTTTAGAACAGGTCGTACCTCCAGTCATGGATGGCAATGTTAGTAATACACTGTCGATTGCGGTTCCTTTGTATACGACGCATGTTTATGCGTTTATCTTAGCCGCCGTTTTATTATTGGTTGGTATCGTTGCTGCCATCACCTTGACGTTAAGAAGACGTTCTCCTGAAACAGTGCTATATCAAAATATTGACAAGCAAGTTAAAGTTCGTGCTGCTGACCGTTTCAGAATGGTCAAAATGGATGCCGTCAAAAAAGAAGCGGATATAAACGAAGAGGAGAAGGACTGATGATTGCGTTATCAGATTACTTAGTTTTTGGTGCTATTTTGTTTATGGTCAGTATGGCAGGTATTTTCCTAAATCGTAAAAATGTCATCGTATTATTAATGTCTATCGAGCTGTTGTTATTAGCGGTAAATACCAACTTTATTGCCTTTTCACATTACCTTAATGATGTAACAGGTCAAATATTCGTCTTCTTTATTTTAACCGTGGCTGCAGCCGAAGCGGCAATTGGGCTTGCGATTATCGTATTGGTATTCCGTAATCGTAAGAGTATTAATGTCGATGATTTAGGCTCGTTGAAAGGATAAATAGACCATGATTTTGAAATTTTTATTAACCATTATCCTTTTGTCGCCCTTATTTGGGTCGGTGGCAGCAGGTTTGTTTGGCCGACAAATTGGTCGAAAAGGCTCACACATCATTACTATATTTGGGGTGGGGGTTTCTACATTACTTTCAGCGTATGTTTTTTGGGTTTTTGTTATCAATGGACACGATAGCTTTAATGCATCTCTATATACTTGGTTGGTTTCAGATGGCATTAAATTTGAAATTGGCTATATGATTGATAACCTTTCTGCCACCATGATGCTGGTAGTAACCTTTGTATCATTGATGGTTCATATTTATACCATTGGTTACATGGATCATGATGAAGATTACGATCATCACAACGCTTACTATCAGCGATTTTTTAGTTATATTTCATTGTTTACATTTTCAATGTTATCTCTGGTCATGGCTAATAATTTCTTGCAACTGTTCTTCGGATGGGAAGCCGTTGGTCTGGTCTCTTACTTATTGATTGGTTTCTATATGAAACGCGAATCTGCCATCCAAGCCAATTTGAAAGCTTTTTTAGTCAACCGTGTTGGTGACTTTGGGTTTTTAATTGGTATCGCCATGGTAGTGATGTATTTTAATACGCTTGACTATAATGAGTTTTTTGCCGGCCTAGCAGCGCATAAAGAAACAACGATTAGCTTTTTCCCGGGCATAGAATGGTCTGTGATAACCGCCATGTGTTTATTCTTGTTTTTGGGCGCGATGGGGAAATCAGCACAGATGCCGTTGCATGTTTGGCTTCCCGAGTCAATGGAAGGTCCAACGCCCATTTCTGCTTTAATTCATGCCGCAACAATGGTAACGGCCGGTATTTTCATGGTGGCTAGATTATCACCTGCATTTGAACTGTCAGAAGTGGCACTCAGTACCGTGATGATCATTGGCGCCACCACTGCCTTTATGATGGGCGCACTGGGTATTGTCCAGAATGATATTAAACGGGTTGTTGCCTATTCAACCTTATCTCAATTAGGTTATATGGTAGCGGCTTTAGGAGCCTCTGCATACGCAGCCGGGATGTTCCATGTCTTAACGCATGCATTCTTTAAAGCGCTTTTATTCCTTGCTGCGGGTTCCGTCATTATTGCGATGCATCATATTCAGGATATCCGTCAAATGGGGGGCATGAAAAAGTATATGCCAATTACTTATTGGACAATGTTAATGGGTTCTTTATCCTTAATCGGTTTCCCCGGGTTTGCAGGATTCTTTTCAAAAGACAGTATTTTGATGGCAATTGAAACATCAACGGGTTTTGGTTCTGATTATGCCTATCTCTTATTGGTATTAAGTGTGTTTATTACCGCTTTCTATAGTTTTAGAATGTTCTTTTTAGTTTTCCACGGTGAAGAATCAGATTATGTGAAGTCCCATAAGATTTCAGAGTCACCAAAAGTGGTCACAATCCCTTTGATTTTATTGGCAATACCCGCCGTGATAATAGGCGCTCCTATGATCGCATCAGTTTGGTCAGGCGAATATTTTGGCACAGCAATCCAAGTACTTCCTGAGCATGATGTTTTAGAGATGCTTTATCATCACCATTTTCACGGTATTATGGATATGATTATTCACTCATTAACCACGTTACCGGTTCTGTTGGCGACAGCAGGCGTTGTACTAGCCTGGTTCCTCTATTTGAAACGTCCAGATATTCCGGGTCGTATCAAGAAAGGGTTCCCAAGAACTTTTGCAATGCTGGATAATGCCTATGGTTTTGACCGCTTTAATGAAATTGTTTTCCAAAATGGTGCACGAAAGTTAGGGGGGTATTTTTGGCGATCTATTGATGTAAAATTCATTGATAAAGGGATCGTCACAAATAGTTTTGAATCGGTTATGAATATGGCATCTGCTTTAAGATTGAGTCAAACAGGGTTACTGTATCACTATGCATTCGTGATGATTTTTGGGCTGTTAGCAATGCTTATTTGGGTACTGTGGTAATGATAATAATAAATAGAGAAGGGAATTAATTTCATGGTGTTTGGTTTTCCTATTTTAAGTACCTTGATTTGGTTACCAATCATTGGTGGTGCTTTAATCTTATTTTTAGGGCGAGACAGAGACAGTTTTGCAAAATGGACGGCGTTATGGGTTTCGATAGCCACCTTCTTAGCGTCATTGACTTTGTGGACGTCTTTTGATTCATCCACAGCATCGATGCAGTTTGTTGAAAAATCGATGTGGATTGATCAATTTAATATCTATTATTATTTGGGTGTTGATGGCTTGTCGATGCCGTTAATCCTTTTGACAACCTTTACGCAGATTCTGGTTATCGCATCTGCTTGGGATGTGATTAAGGAGCGGGTTGAACAGTACATGGGCGCCTTTATGATTATGCAAGGCCTCATGATTGGGGTTTTTGCAGCTTTAGATTCCATATTATTCTATGTGTTTTGGGAAGCCATGTTGGTTCCGATGTTTATTGTTATCGGTAAGTGGGGTGGAAAAGATCGTGTCTATGCGACTTTGAAATTCTTCTTGTATACTTTCTTCGGTTCCGTTTTTATGTTGGTTGCGTTTATTTACCTGTACTTCCAGTCAGGTAGCTTCTCGATTTTAGATTTTCATGCGATGCCATTGCCTTTGATGGCTCAGATCTTTATTTTCCTCGCATTTTTGATTGCCTTTGCGGTTAAAGTTCCAATGTTTCCGGTTCATACCTGGTTACCGGATGCCCATGTTCAGGCACCAACAGCGGGTTCAGTTGTGCTTGCTGCCATTATGTTGAAAATGGGGGGGTATGGTTTTGTACGATTTAGTTTACCGATTACACCTGATGCCTCTATGACCTTGGACTGGTTAGTGATTGCTTTATCGTTGATTGCGATTTTCTATATTGGTCTAGTCGCGATGGCGCAATCCGATATGAAAAAGTTGGTTGCTTACTCCTCAATCGCACATATGGGGTTTGTCACGATTGGGATGTTTTTAGTTTATGACATTGTCCAAACCACCGGATCGGCCCAAGGAGCTAAGATGGGGATGGAAGGGGCAATGATTCAAATGATTTCACACGGCTTTATTTCAGGTGCGATGTTCTTGATGATCGGTGTGTTATATGACCGAATGCACACGCGTGAAATATCATCTTATGGCGGGGTGGTCAATGTTATGCCGTGGTTTGGATTCTTTGCAGTATTGTTTTCAATGGCCAATGCAGGGCTACCTGGAACCTCAGGATTTGTTGGTGAATTTATGGTGATATTAGCCGCATTCAAAGCCAATGTTTGGTACGGGCTGATTGCAGCAACAACCTTAATTGTTGGCGCTGCTTATACATTATGGATGGTGAAGCGGGTTTATCTCGGGCCTGTGGCAAACGAACAGGTAGCAAAATTGCAAGATTTGAACAGGCGAGAGTTTGTGATTATGGCAACCCTTGCAGTGGCTGTGGTGTTACTTGGGGTTTATCCTGCACCCTTAATTGAAGTGATGCACTCTTCTGTTGCTAATTTATTAATCCAAGCAACCACTTCAAAATTATAAGAATCTATAGGTGAGTTAATCGTATGAATTTTGTTATTCCCAGTTTTCTTCCAGCCATCCCTGAGATCGCGTTATTAACTTTAACTTCGATTATTTTGGTTGCAGACACCATCTGGTCTAAACGTCATGAATTTGCAACCTATTATGCAACACAGTTTGCCTTGTTTATTGTAGGAATGTTGTTGTTATCCAATTTTGCCACCGAACAAACATTAACTTTTAGTGGGAGTTTTGTTCGGGATTCATTTGGTGATATTTTAAAGTTGTTTATTATTTTAATCTCGATGGGTATATTCATGTTTTCACGTGAATATCTGTTGCAAGCTAAATTCTATCGTGGTGAATTTTTTACGCTAGGTTTGTTTGGCATTCTTGGGATGTTGGTTATGGTTTCGGCGCATAATTTTATTATCCTGTATTTAGGGCTAGAAATTATGTCATTGGCTATTTACACCTTGGTAGCCATGCGCAAGTCGAATGGTAAAGCGTTGGAAGCCTCTCTTAAATACTTTGTTTTGGGTGCCTTGGCAACAGGTATGTTATTGTATGGTATTTCGATGCTGTATGGTGCCACAGCAACCATTCAGTTCGATGAAATGGCGAAAGTCATTGCCAGTGGTTCAGCAGATGATGTCGTACTGTCCTTTGGCGTTGTTTTTGTTGTGATCGGTCTTGCATTTAAATTGGGTACGGTTCCTTTTCATATGTGGGTTCCGGATGTTTATGAAGGTGCACCAACTGCAGTGACGCTTTATATGGGGACGGCTGCAAAAATAGCAGCATTTGCCATGCTATATCGCGTTTTGGTAGAAGCCCTCCCCGGTTTGGTTGCAGATTGGCAAGCATTAATTATTATTATCACTATTCTTTCATTAATTGTTGGTGCGGTGATTACCCTAGTTCAAGAAAATCTCAAGCGCCTACTGGCTTATTCCGGTATTGCGCATATTGGTTTCTTGTTGTTGGGGATGATTGCAGCCAATCCGGGCGGTTATTCTGCCGCTATGATTTACGTAATTGTCTATGCCATCACCGCATTAGCTGCCTTTGGTATGATCATCGCTTTAGCTCGAACCAGTAGTGAGTTTGATATGATTGCTGATTTTAAAGGCATGAACAAGCGCAATTCATGGTTAGCCCTAATGATGTTATTCGTGATGTTTTCGATGGCGGGTATTCCGCCTTTTATTGGCTTCTACGCTAAAGTCTTGGTCATAGAAGAAGTCGTGCAAGCCGGCTTTACTTGGTTAGCCATTCTTGCCGTTGTGACAGCCGTCATCAGCGCCTTCTACTATTTAAGAGTAGTTAAGGTCATGTATTTTGACGAGCCTGACGATAGCACGCCGATTGAACCCGTTAGCCGTCAACTCAAATGGGCCGTGAGCTTCATCTCTGCGCTATTATTAATTCTCGGGTTAATGCCTTCATCTCTGATTACACTTTGCTATAACAGCTTGGCTTAATCATCCTCAGGGTCAATATGTGTTGACCCATTTTCTATACTAAGGAGTTTTAATGACGCTTGACATCGCAGTCTGGGTCTTATTGGTAACGGCAATTGTCCTAGCCAATATTCCATGGATTTTCAGCAATCGTGTTTTTGTCATCTTGCCGCTGGCCACAAAAAACATATGGGTTAATTTTGCCGAATGGATACTCTATTTTATGCTGACGGGACTCTTAGCCTACCTATTAGAAAGTAAGGCTATGGGCGTTGTAAAAGAACAGGAATGGGAGTTTTATGCGGTTGCCATTTTTATGTTTGCCATTTTCTCTTTCCCGGGATTTATTTATCGATACAACCTAAAAGCGTTTCTGGACAAGGCCAAAAATCAAACCTAAATAACCCTTGCAATCTGAGCGTAACGCTATATAATACGCACACATCGAAACACACAGTGTAACGATTTTAAAATTGATGCGGGGTGGAGCAGCTTGGTAGCTCGTCGGGCTCATAACCCGAAGGTCGTTGGTTCAAATCCAGCCCCCGCTACCAGACATAAATACAATTTACGTATTGAAAACAATGGGTTAAGCGTTGCACCGCTAGCCCATTTTTTTTGTCTGTAATTTAAGTTGCACCGATTTTGCACCAGTTGCACACCCAATTACATTATCCACATTGTTAGCAGATTGACTTAAATGATCTGAATCAAGGTGAGCATACCTCAATACCATTTCATAACTAGACCATCCACCCAGTTCCTGCAGTTCTTGAAGTGACGTTCCATTTTGGGAAAAGGGGACGCTACCCAATACCATTACAAGGAAAAGGGGACGCTACCCAATACCATTAAGTTAAGGTGCAAG
>PEWX01000058.1 GCA_002779995.1 Piscirickettsiaceae bacterium CG07_land_8_20_14_0_80_44_28 | reverse complement strand
CTTGTCATAATGTTACCTCGATTGTTTTGAGTTTTACTGCTTTAGTTTGCTTTTCTTTTTCAAATGGCTTGGTTTTGGTTACAATGTCGTTTTGTCTGATTTAACTGCCTTTTTAGGAAACCTATTTTGAAGCGTTTTTTACCCTTTTCTGACTTGCCGGTGTTGATGGGAACCCTTTTTCAGCCCTTGGCTTGGTTGCTTGGTTTTGTTGCGGCTTGGTTATTGGGACAATTATTGGCCTCAGCATTGAGTATCACGCCACAGTATCCCGTCACTCAATTGAATTCACTGCAAACCTCACCGCCGTTATTGACTGGACAAGCGTCTGCTTTATTTGGATATCCAGCAACGCAAGCCCCGCAAAAGCGGAACATTCCTGCTTCACAACAAGTCGAGAAAACGCAACTAAACTGGACGCTGCAAGGTGTTATTGTCAATGCTGACCGTGCGGTGGCGATTATTGATGCGAATGGGCAGGTCAAAGTGGTTTTGGAAGGCGATGTGGTGATGCCTCAGGTTCGATTGGTCAAGGTGATGGCTAATGGGGTTTTATTGGATAATCGTGGGATGGCTGAAAAATTGCTTTTAAAAGCCGGCGATCAGGATTTGACCGCATCAAAACCGGTGGCGATGATTGAAGCGCGACCTTTAACAGGGTTTGATCAGCAACGATTAACAGAAATCGGGGAAACCTTACGAAAATCACCGATGTCGATTGGGCAGTTCTTACGATTTCAGCCGATTAACCAAAAGGGTCAGTGGATTGGGGTTAAAATTTGGTCCAAGAATGATAAAGCACTCTTTAAAGCCTTGGGATTTGAAGAGGGGGATTTGGTAAAACAGGTCAATGGCCGGAGTATTAATGACATGTCTAAAAATCCAAATCTTTGGAAACAGTTTTTAACGATGAGCGAATTTGAACTGATGGTTGACCGTCAGGGGGAAATGAAAACCATACAGGTAAATTTTAATTAACTATGAAAAACATCAAACGACTTTTTTATGGCTGTGTCTTGTCGCTGGGTTTAAACGGCCTGCCGGTATTGGTCATGGCTGCCCCAGCGGCTGAGGCCGTGACCTTGCAACAAAATTTCCAACAGGCTGAAATTGAAACGGTCATTGAGGCCGTTGCCAAGTTAACGGGACGGAATTTTATAATTGACCCGCGCGTGAAGGGTAAGGTGACATTAATCGCGCCTGGCGCAATGCATCCCGATGATTTATATGAAACGCTATTGGCGATTCTGCGGGTGCATGGTTTTGTTGCCATTCCCGGAAAAACCGCCATTCAAATTGTGCCGGCTAATTTAGCGCGTGATCAGGTGCCTTATGAAAATCGCAATGCCGAAGAGAGTGATTGGGTCACCGAAGTGATTCCGGTGCATAAGGTGGATGCCACGAAATTGGTGGCGGTATTGCGACCATTGGTCGCACGAGAAGGGCACTTGGTGGCTTTGTCGGACAGTAATCGTCTTATTGTGACCGATAGTGTGATTAATATTGAGCGCATAAAAGCGATTTTGAAGCGGGTGGATGTGGATGAAACCGCTGGCTTTGAGGTGATTCGTTTAAATCACGCTTCGGCGAGTGAATTGGTGCAGGTGATTAAAAAGATGTTGCCGAAATCGGCGAGTAGTCAAATCACCCTGACGTTTGATGAAAGAACCAATCGGATCGTATTATCAGGTGATGTTGAGAAACGTCGTGAAGTGCGGACGCTGATTGCCGATTTGGATATTTCGGTGCCCTCTGAAGGGCGGGTTCAGGTGGTGTATTTGCATTATGCAAAGGCTAAAGATCTGGTGCCGGTTCTCCAAAAAATGGCAGTGAATCGTTCGTTATTAAACAGTGTTTCCGCAGAGGATGCCGCTGCAAGTGCCACCTCTGAGAATGCCGCAACGGGTAATAAAACACAATCGGTACCGGTGAATCAACTGGATGATAAAACCATCAAATCGCGTATCAGTATTGAAGCAGAAGAGCGAGTCAATGCCATTGTGATCAGTGCCCCGCCGGCGGTGGTGATGGCCTTAAAACAAGTGATTAAACAGTTGGATATTCGACGCGCACAAGTGTTGATTGAAGCGATTTTGGTGGAAATTACCGAGACCAAACAAGCCGAGCTGGGGATTGAATGGGGCGCTGCCGGACCAAATGGGGTGGGGTTGATTGATTTTTCCGGAACCTTACCAACCTTGTTAGGGAATATTGGCAATCCTTTGGCACAAGCGTCTGCTTTGCAGCGGGGCTCGAATGTGATTGCGGGTGAAATTGGCGCCAATGGCCGAGGTTGGGGAGCATTGCTCCGTGCGCTCGACAGCGATTCGGGCGCCAATATTCTTTCAACCCCCACCTTATTGACATTGGATAACGAAGAAGCCGAAATTGTAGTTGGGAAAGAGGTGCCTTTTCAAACCGGCTCTTACACCTCTTCCGGCACAGCGGGCACCGCCGGTGTCCCCACGAATCCCTTTAATACCATTGATCGTAAAAATGTGGGCTTGAGTTTAAAAGTGAAACCGCAGATTAATGAAGGCAATGAGGTATTTTTGGAAATTGATCAAGAAGTTTCCGATGTGATTCCCAAAGGCGATGCAGTGGATATTCAAACCTCTAAACGTCAAATTAAAACCAGTGTGATGGTGGGCGATGGCAATATTATTGTGCTGGGGGGGTTGTTGACGGAAAGAGAAACCGAAGTCGAATCAAAAGTGCCTTTCTTGGGGGATATTCCTGGACTAGGGGCATTATTTAGATCAACCAGCAGCCAACGTGAAAAAGTGAATTTGATGGTGTTTTTACGTCCGGTGATCGTGCGAAATAGTGAAATGAGCAGTTATTATAGCCGTTTGAAGTATTCCAGTATGCAAGAAGCGCAAGCGGAAGTGTTAAAGTCGGATAAGAGTTTATTAGAAGGCTTACGCCCCAAAATGCGTACAGAACAAGAGTGGCATGATTCTGCGCCAGTATTGCCTCAGCCACCGGCTGACCCAGAGGCCGATGTTTCAAAGTCTGATCCTACTCATTTAAAGGCGTTTGAAGATTTATGAGCGGTGCCTTGCCCTTTTCATTTGCCAGTCAACAAGGGGTGCTTTCAACCATGCACCCTGACTTAGGTCGAATGGTCTATTGTTTACCATCCACCACCCCAGAGGTATTGATGGAGGTTCAACGCCATTTAAATGCGTCACCGTTAACTTTGAAAACCCTAACGCCCGAAGAATTTGAAAAGCAGCTACAAACCCAATATGCCAATCAAACGTCCGATTCAATGGAAGCCATGGATGATTTGGAGGTGGCAGACTTAGACCAAGCCATGGCGGAAGTGGCGACGTCTGAAGATTTATTGAATAGTAATGACGATGCGCCGATTATTAAGTTGTTAAATGCGATCCTGGCAGAAGCGATTCGCAAGAATGCTTCGGATATTCATATTGAACCCTTTGAAACCCAATTACGAGTTCGATTTCGGATTGATGGCCAATTGAAGGTGGTATTAACGCCTAAGGTGCAATTTGCCAATATGTTGGTATCGCGCATTAAGGTGATGGCCAAACTGGACATTGCCGAAAAACGCTTGCCGCAAGATGGGCGCATTGCCATTAAGTTGGGCGGGCGGGCAGTTGATTTACGGGTGTCTACGATTCCATCCAGTTTTGGCGAACGGGTGGTGATGCGCTTGCTGGATAAAAGTGCGGGACGTTTGGATCTGAGTGATTTGGGGATGCCGGCCTCTCAATTGCCGTTAATGAAAAAATTACTGCAAAAACCGCATGGTATTTTCTTGGTCACCGGACCAACGGGATCCGGGAAAACCACTACCTTGTATGCCGCCTTATCGCGACTCAATGATAATCAACGCAATATTATGACGGTTGAAGATCCGGTGGAGTATAACCTGGAAGGCATCAATCAAACCCAAGTCAATGCCAAGGCAGAAATGACCTTTGCTAAGGGCTTAAGAGCCATTTTGCGCCAAGACCCCGACGTGGTGATGATTGGGGAAATTCGGGATTATGAAACAGCCGAAATTGCCGTTCAGGCCTCTTTAACCGGGCATTTGGTGTTGTCGACTTTACATACCAATACGGCCGTGGGGGCGATTTCCCGTTTGAAAGATATGGGCATTGAGCCTTTTTTGTTGTCGTCTAGTTTGATTGGGGTGATGGCTCAGCGATTGGTACGGCGTATTTGCCCTGAATGTGGTGAGCGCCAGCCGGCCGATGCAGCAGAGTGTGAGTTGTTAGGCGTTACATTGGCAGATATTCTGCACCCGATTGGTTGTGAAGCTTGCTCTTTTACCGGCTATCAAGGGCGTGTGGGGATTTATGAATTGGTAGAAGTAGACAATCAAGTGCGGCAAATGATTCATTCGGGCGAATCCGATCAAGCGATTGCGGATTATGTTCATCAATCAACCCCCTCGATTCATCAGAGTGCGATGCAATTAGTATTGGAACAGCAAACCTCACTTGAAGAAGTGTTACGTGTGGTGCAAAAATAAGGATGCCGTTTCATGCCCAGTTTTGAATATCAAGCCCTGACCGCGCAAGGCAAAACTAAAAAAGGCACTTTAGAGGGGGAATCGGCACGTCAAGTGCGTCAGCAATTGCGAGATCGGGGTTTGACCCCGTTGGAAGTCACGCCTGTGGCCGGAAAACGCAAACGTTTATCTGACCAGGCGTTATTTGCAGCCAAGGTTCCCATTGCCGATTTGTCATTAATGACTCGACAGTTATATACTTTATTGGGCGCAGGCATGCCGTTGGCGGATGCACTCAGATCGGTGGCTAACCAAGCCGATACCAAATTATTGAAGCGCTTTAGCACCGGCGTTTATGAAAAAGTCGCGGAAGGCCATGCCTATGCACAGGCCTTAATGCAGTCGGGGTTTAAGCTGCCAAATGACTATATTGCCACCATTCGTGCCGGGGAAGAAAGTGGTCATTTAACCGAGGTGTTATCTCGGATGGCTGAATCAATTGAAAAACAAGAAAAAATTCGTAAGAAGATGCGATCCGCTTTGATTTATCCGGTGTTGATGATCGTGATGGCCATCGCGATTATTTTGTTTTTAATGACTTTTGTGGTGCCAAAAGTGGTGTCGGTATTTGATAATATGGATCAAGAATTGCCGCCCTTGACGCAAGGATTATTGAACAGCAGTGCGTTTTTGGATCAACACTGGCTGGCGTTACTATTAGGGCTCATGATCATCGGGATTTTTTATAAATCCTTAATGCGCCATGAACGTTGGCGGTTTCGTCGAGATCAATTTGGGTTGGCGATACCGGCATTGCGAAAGTTTTTGATTTATTCGTCAGCGGCGCGATGGGCCAGAACTTTAGGGGTGCTTCATGCCAGTGGCGTGTCGATTACCGAAGCTTTAAAAATTTCAGCAGAGGTGATGACGCTGTTGCCTCTGAAGCGTAAAGTGTTGCAAATGGGCAATGAAGTGCGTGAAGGTCAGAAATTACATGCCAGTATGCGAAAAGCCGGTTTTTTCCCGCCGTTATTGCTGAATTTGGTGGAAACAGGCGAAGGCAATGGCCAAATTGATACCATGTTGCTGAAAGGCGCTGAACACTATGAAGAAGAAGTTGAGTCGGCAGCGGCCACCTTGGTGAGTTTGCTTGAGCCATTGATGATTGTGGTGATGGGTGGTGTGGTGCTCACCATCGTCTTGGCGATTATGCTACCGATTTTCCAAATGAATTCGATGGTTGGGTAACCCCTCTCCATCAACATTGACAGAATAATGACAGCAAATAAAGAGGAACGAAAAGCAATGAATTTGCAACATTCAGAAAAAACTTTACCTAGCGCCCAAATGTCGTTTGGTCAGGCATCAAAACGCAACAAGCAAAAAGGCTTTACGCTGATTGAATTGATGGTGGTGGTGGTGATTTTGGCGATTTTAGCGGCGATTGCCGTACCGCAATTTATGGATCGTCCGGATGAAGCACGATTGGTTAAAGCCAAACAGGATATTGCTTCGATGAGTTCAGCCTTGCAGCTTTATAAGCTGGATAATTACCGATATCCAACGACTGAACAAGGATTAGAAGCCTTAGTCACCCAACCCTCTTCTGAACCGGAAGCACCGAATTGGAAACCTTATATGCAGCAATTACCCAAAGATCCTTGGGGGCGCGATTATTTATATTTAAGCCCCGGCGAAAACGGCGACTTTGATTTGTATACCTTGGGTGCCGATGGCGAAGAAGGCGGTGAAGGGGTGAATGCCACTTTGGGCAATTGGACGGAGTAATTGAGCGCAATCCGCTGGCAAAAAGGCTTTACGCTGATAGAGTTGATGGTGGTGGTGGTCATTTTGGCGGTGGTATTATCCGCCGCCACTTTAGCCTTAACCCCTAGTGAGTCGGCACGACTGAATCAGCAAAGTTTGCAATTAAAAGGCGCTTTGCAGCAAACCTGTGATCAGGCGGTTTTTCAGCAAAAGATTCATGCGTTATTGGTCGATAAAAAAGGCATGACCATGCGGATGTTGAGCCGGAATCAATGGCAACCGGTCGATGCAATTAAGGATGTGCCCTGGGTTGATGGTGTGATGGTCACTTGGGAATCACAACCTGAATTCCAAACGCGTTTTGGTTTGCCTGGCGATGGCTGGTTATGTTGGCCAACGGGCGAAATTCTACCAGGCCTGGTGAAAATGCGCATGGATCAGCTGGCCAAGCAACTCAGTTGGACGCCGTTAATGAAATTCACAACCCAGCAAGGGCGGGTCAATGACACCCAGTAAGCGTAGTCGCAATCAAGGCTTTACCCTGATTGAAGTGATGGTGGCATTGGTGATTGTTGCGGTCACTTTGTCGGCACTCAGTATGGCTTTGAGTCAAACGGTGTTTCAACAAGGCTCTATGCAAAATCGGGTATTGGCCACTTGGGTGGCGCAAAATCAAATGATTGAGTTACAGCAAGCACAGAAAAACGGTCAGCGTTTAGAAAAAAAACAAACCGTTCAGATGGCCAATGCCGACTGGATTGTTGAATTGACGTTGGAACCGACTTTGATTCCCGGTATTCAAAAGGCCGCCTTGAGTGTCACTCTGCAAGGTGAAGACCATGCCAGTGCGCATTTGGTGTCGGTAATGGGTCAATGAAAGCGTTGGACTCGCATCGGCACCATCAAGCCGGGTTTACTTTGATTGAATTATTGGTCGCGATGGCGATTTCTGCGATTTTAGCCGTTTTATCTTACCAGGCGGTGAATGAGGTGACTCAGGTAAAGAGTCGATTAGAAGCGAATAATGAACGCTTTAGTGCTTTACAGCGTGCATTATGGTGGATGGAGCAGGATTTTTCGCAAATGACGCCTAGACCCGTTTTAGACAGTTTGGGGTCGGTGCTGCCAAGTTATCAAATGCAGGATCAGCAGGTGTCTTTGACGCGCATAGCCACCTATCCTTCCCCTTATGGCGAAAGTGGTTTGGTGCGCGTGGGCTATCGGCTAGAGGGCGAGGTGTTGTATCGGTTGGTGTGGCCGGTTTTAGATCGTGCGCCGGATACGCAAGTACAACAGTGGGAATTGCTGGATGGCGTGACCGCTTTTCAAATTCGTCAGATGGATGAAAAGCAACAATGGCAATCTTATTGGCCGCCGCTCAGACAGGAATCTGATGGACAAACCGCGCCAAAACTACCAGGCCTGGTGGAAATTGTGCTGGAATATGATGGTGTGGGGCAGGTAAGACGGTTGATTCGGGGAGCAGACAGTTAATGGTGCGCGCCAATCCTCCCCATCAACAAGCCGGGTTTGCATTGATTACGGTATTATTGGTGGTGGCCATCGTATCCATTATTGCTGCGCAATTGGTGTATCAACAAGCGTTAGACATTCAACGTGCCGAGACCCGTTTAAATCAAGCTCAGTCATTGGCTGTGGCGAATGGGTTGGAAGCTTGGGTTAAAAAAGGCTTGAAGCTGGATGCCAGCATGACCAAAATCGATCATTTGGGTGAGCAATGGGCGCAGCCGATGATGCCGATTCCATTTGCGGGCGGTCAAGTCGCCGGGCGATTGGAAGATTTGCAAGGGCGCTTTAATGTGAATAATCTTGCAGAGACCGATGAGCAGAAAGCAAAACTTTGGCAACAAATTGCACAGCGGTTATTCCGAAACGCCGAGTTGCCTGTTGAATTAGCAGAGGTGTTGGCCGATTGGGTGGATGCCGATAATAATGCCCGATTGATGGGGGCAGAGTCGGATTTTTATTTATTAAAAAAGCCGGCTTACCGAGCAGGCAATCAGCCGCTGGCGCAGTTGGAAGAGTTGGCCTTATTAAAAGGCTTTACCCCAGCAATACGAAAACAATTAGCGCCGGCAGTATCGGCCTTGCCGAAAATAACAAAAATTAATATCAATACCGCGCCAAAATCGGTTTTATTGGCATTGGCAGATTGGATGACGCCCGAAATTGCCCAGGCCTGGCTGGAAAAACGGTTGTTGAAGCCTGCTGATAAGGTGGAAACCTTTCGCAGTTTTATCGTGGCGCAAACCGGGTTTAAACAAGATGAAATTAATACGGCGCTCCCTGATACGGTGATTTCCGTAAACACAGACTTTTTTTTATTGGTCGGCCAGTTCGATTATGGCTCAGTGCAGCAGCAAGTTGATGCATTATTACACAGAGAAAGTAGCAAACAAGTGAGCTTATGGCAAAGATGGTTTAGTCAGGTGAAAGATGAATAATCTTCAAGAATCTACTCAGCGCAGTTTTTTTGATGTCAGTGGTCAATTGCATCTGCCGGCTGGCGTAGAGGCTTTAAAAGTGGATGTGGTTTGGGTGCCGACGCAACAGATTTTATTAACGGATGTGCAAGTGCCCGGGAAGCGCAAGTCTGACTGGGTGCGCGCCTTACCCTATGCATTGGAAGAATCGATTAGCCAACCACTGGATGCCGTTTTTATTGCGGTTCTCAATCGGGTCAACTCGGGACAACAGCAGGGGCTGACTTCGGTTGCGGTGGTGGATCAGCAGTTGATGCAAAATTGGGTTGAGGCACTGCAAGCTGCCGGGCTGAGTAATGCTCAGTTGGTGGCAGATTGTTTTCAATGTGATTGGCCGTCTGAAGCTACCGGCGATGCCGAATCTGACCGGCAGAGTCGTTATCTTGAAACGGATCAATTTTATTTGGTTCGCCATGGTCGGTGGCGTGGCATGGCGGTGCCCAAAAGCTGGGCATCACTGCCTCAGTTTGAATCCTTAGTGGGTCAGCCAGGTGAACCGCGTTCACTGAGTTTGACTGAGATTAAAGCGTTTGGTTTAAGGCAGGGGCGGTTTCAACCGCAATCACAAGTCAGTCATTTGGGACGCCATGGCTGGAAGATCGCAACTTTGTCTGCTTTGGTGTTCACGCTTTGGGTGGCTCAAAATTGGTTGGTCGCGAGCCAGTATTCGTCAGAAAGACAACAATTAGTGGCCGCAACCGAACAATTATTTAAGCAGATGTTTCCAACTGTCACGCGGATCGTGAATATTGAGGCACAAACTAAAACCGCTTTAGCTCGACAACAGCAACCCACTGAATTAATGGGGCCGGCAGCGTTAGCCGTGTTAATTGAATCGGCGTTTCAGCAGGCCAAACAGGTTAAAATCGAACAGTTTAAATGGCAAAATAATCGATTAATATTGACGTTAAAATCTCAAGAAAATAGAGTTTTACAACAGCTCAAGCAGCAGCTTTCTGACCAGTTACAAAATAAGGCCAAAGTGCGTTTGGATATTAAAAAAATGCAACCCAATGATATTGCAGCGGAGATGGTGATTGATGTCTCTTTATGAATGGAAATTACAATGGCAGCAATGGTGGCAAAGTCTGAGCGTTAAAGATCAGCGCGCTTTATGGATTTTGGCGGCGGTATTAGGCTTGGCTGTATTGTATTTTGCGGTTTGGTTGCCGAGTGAAACGGCTAAACAGCAAGCTCAACAGCGGTTGCAGGTTGCCCAGACCAAGTGGCATTGGTTAAATGAACAGCTTCCAAAATTATCGGCACCCGCAGCGCAATTGCCGGCTCAAAAATTAAAGGATGTGAATGGTTTATTGCAGTATGTGCAAGCACAGCTACGCCAATTGAATTTATACCCTCAGCTAGATCAGATGGAAACGCGCAATCAAAAACTGATTGTGTCCTTTAAATCGGTTGAATCACCGCGTTTATTTCGCTGGTTGTCACAGCAAGAGCGACAAGGTTTAGTGGCGACTTCGGTTGATATTCAACCGATTAAAACCGGTGTGGTGTCAGCACAGTTAATTTTTGAGGTGCCCAAATGAACTGGCTGAAAGTCTATTGGGGCAGAGTGGCGCTGGTGATGCTGGTGGTCTTAGTGTCTTTTATATGGCATTTGCCTGCCAACTGGGTTTGGCAACAGTCTGGCTTAAAAAAGCAATTTCCCTCCGACTTATCCCTATCCGCGATAAAGGGCGTTTGGTGGCAAGGCCAAACCACGATTCACTGGCAAGACAAAACGGTGGGCAGGATTGACTGGCAATGGCAACTGAGCCATCTTTTTAAAGGCGCTTTGACGGTTGATTTGAAACTTTCTGCGCCACAAAATCAGCTCAGCATGCAAGCGGCCTTGACGCTGGATTCGCTTCGATTGGATTCGATTTCAGGGTCGGTGAAAATGGCTAAATTAGCCGACATTCCCGCTTTGGCATTGCTGGATCAAGCACAAGGCGAGGTGGTCTTAAAAACGCTATCCTTGAGTTTGCCCCGGGAAAGTCTGCAAGGTCAACAACCTTGGCCGAGTGAAGTTTCCGGGCAGGTTGCCTTGGTTGACTTTTCGGCAATGGGGATGCATTTACCCTTAGTAGAAGCCACCCCAAGCCTAGATGAAAATGGCCTGACATTATCGGTTAACGGCAAAGGCAAAGGCTGGCAATTATCCGGGCAAACCTGGTTATCCCCTAAACGAATTTTTGCCCATGATTTAACCTTAACCGCCGATGCTCCCGCGTCCATGCCGGATTGGGTGGGGTTAATGATGCGTCAAACCCAACCCACCACGGCAGTGCTCAAAGCGAGAGGGCGCTGGTAAAATGCTGGTTGCGCTGTTAGGGTCGCGCTTGTTTGCTATGAGTCTGGTTTATCTAGTTGGGTTAAGCGCTTGCTCTGGGGGTTCGTCCTCGTCTTCAACCAGTGTGACGTCAACATCGTCTTCGACTGTTAAGGATGTGTCGCTTGAACCCTTGCCAAAAAATTTCTCTATAAATGATCCTTTATTTAGCCATCAATGGGCACTGCGAAATACTGGGCAGGCGGCATTAACCCAAAGCGGTCTTGGCGGCATTGCCAATGAAGACAGTCAGGTGTTTGAAACCGCTGTATCCAGTGCTGAAGATTATGCTTTAGGGGTTTATGGTCGTGGGGTGCCGATTGGCATTTTAGATGATGGCTTGGATATTGCCCATGCCGACTTGGTGGAAAATATGTTGTCGGGCGGTTCTTATGATTTTAAAACCCGAAGCGCGACCCCATTAGCATCCAGCCTCACTGGGATACATGGCACCAGTGTTGCCGGTTTGGCGGCAGCGCGCGGTGGAAATGGGGTTGGCATTTGGGGCATGGCGCCTTTAGCGAAGTTGCAGGGCTTCAATTTACTGACCAGCGGAGAGTTTGATGCCGAGCGCGCCAGCTT
This sequence comes from Piscirickettsiaceae bacterium CG07_land_8_20_14_0_80_44_28, assembly GCA_002779995.1. Taxonomy (GTDB): domain Bacteria; phylum Pseudomonadota; class Gammaproteobacteria; order Thiomicrospirales; family Thiomicrospiraceae; genus Hydrogenovibrio. The sequence continues at coordinate 365 of PEWX01000058.1, read as the reverse complement.
GGGCGACGCAAGCGCTCGTGAAATTTACCCAGGCCTGCGTTCGGATTTGACCCAAGTCTTTAATAAAAGCTATGGTGAAAACCCGGATATTGTGCCAGAACCAGGTTCCAATTCGACAATACTGGTATCTGAAGTGTTGGAGATTATGCGCGTTCAAACTGAAACCGCTCGGCAAGGCAAGGGGGCGATTTATGTAAAGGCGGGCGGCAATGAATTTAAAGGCGGCAATATCTTTTCGTCAAGTTGGTGTCGAGAAGCGATTGCTGCCGAGATGACCTGTTATAACGTCAATCAAGAAACCGAGAATAATACCCCTTACCAAATCGTGGTGGGCGCTTTTAATGCGAGTGGTCAACGCGCGTCAT
>PEWX01000086.1 GCA_002779995.1 Piscirickettsiaceae bacterium CG07_land_8_20_14_0_80_44_28 | reverse complement strand
TGGTTTTAATTCGGTTGTCGGCCTCGTATAATTAAAAAATGGTTTAAGGCGAATGGTTTTATCCGTTCGCACCGATCTGGCTTTTTCCTTGATTTAAAATGGAATTTTTTCTCAACTTTTCCTTCAGGTGCTGAGGTGTTCGTTTCAGATCGAATGAGAATTGACAAAAAATAACCTGTAGGTTCCGTGTTAAGTTTCAGTCGTTATCAGCTTATGCTAAATCCCATATTCTAAACAGGGTTCTGATGGGGTGAATGGGCATCAATGGCGCGGTTAATCCTGAGTGAAAATGTGTAAAAAGGAGTGAAAATGAAGCGATTAAAGAAACGCATTTCAATTAAACTGACGATTTTTACACATTTGTTGCTGATGATTGCCATTACTGCATTTTCCTTGATTGGCATTCAATCCTACTACAACCATCAATATGCCAAGCAATCGGTTGCCGAACGCTTCGAACAATTATTTGAACGCATTGAGCTGAAAAATAAAGTGCTGGATCAACAGAGTCGAGCATTATTGAGCTTTATTGAAGAATATCCCAGCTTAAAAAACAGTACAAATAATGATGTTTCAAATCAAACTTTGCTGCAAAGTCTCGTCAAAACCCTGATCAACTTTCCAGAAGCCTATGCCATTTATATTGGTCATGCGGATGGGCGGTTTTTTGAAGTGATTAATATGAAACATCGCCCTGATTTGTGGCAACGTTTAAAAGCCCCTGAATCAGCTTATTGGGGGGTTGTGGAAGTGTCACCGCAGGATGGTGATCAAGCGTATCAGTATCGGTTTTATAACGAAGCATTGCAGTTATTAGCGCAAAGAGCCACGGCCACCACTTATGTGCCCGCCGAACGCCCTTGGTTTCAAGAAGCCATGAAAACTGCACAGGTTTATAAGTCCGATCCTTATCTTTTTTGGCATCTAAAAAGCCCCGGTATCACCTATTCAAAACGAATTAATAACCGTCAGTCGGTGATTGCCGTGGATTATACCCTTGAGCACCTTACCCAAATATTTAAACAACTGAAACCGACACCCGATAGTCATGTTGTGCTTTTTAACGCACAAGGAAAAAGAATTTTAGTTAATAGTCAGTCATCCGACCAGTCGACCTTGCCAAAAACCCAGCCGCTTGTATTGAATACGCAACAGCAAGCTTTGGTGGAAAAAACGCCTGAATTGAAGGTCTCTAATCAATTGAGTTGGGCACCTTTTGATTTTGTCAGCAATGGTTTGCCGCAAGGTTTCTCGGTAGATATTATGAAGCTTGTCGCAGTGAAAACGGGATTGCGTTTTCAATTTGTCAATGATTATGGCTGGCAAGAGGTTTTAAATCAGTTTGCAGAAGGACGACTGGACATTGTTCACAGTCTTTTCCATACAAAAAAACGTGCTCAAATAGGGCGTTTTAGCGATGCTTATTATTCGATCAGAGAATATCTGATTACACGAAATGACATTGGCACAATAACAGACAGCCAAGCATTGGAAAAGCTGACCTTTGCTTTAGTCAAAGGTTGGAAAAGTAGCGATTATTTACTAGAGCATTTTAAAAATATCAAGTTTAAATTGTACGACGATACCTTAAGTCGCATGAAAGCAGTGAATAATGGCGACGCCGATGCTTTGATTGATAATCCAGACACCTTTGCAAGACTGAAAGCCGAAAACCAGTTAAACCATTTAATGCTGAATCGTCCAATGGATGAATTGATACGGATCCCGCCTGAAAAACTCCGCATGATGGTGCAGCCTAAATATGAGTCTTTACTGCCCATTATTAATCGAGCCTTGGCCTCAATCAGTCAATCCGAATGGAACACTTTGAAACAGAAATGGCAACTAAATGGGCAAACACGTCAGGTAAAATTATCATTGCAAGATAAATTGTTCTATCAATTATTAAATCAGATGCCATTATCCGATCTTCGAACCTTTTATGAATCTAATGTCGGTGGCCAGCGATTCTTATCCGCCTACAATGCCATTGACTATAATGGTACGAATGAGAGCTATTTGGCAGTATTTGTCCCAAAATCAACTTTAATGGCGCCTTTTAACCAGCAATGGGTGACCACTTTATGGATTCTTAGTGGCGTATTGTTGATCATTTTAGGATTAACCCGCTATTCTTCTTCGATTTTGGTTCGACCTATACGAGCGTTGATGCAGCGAAATCAGTTGGTTGAAAAACGTGCTTTTGACCAAGTGACACCCGTCAACACCTATATTCAGGAGTTGGATCAACTTTCGCAGACATTTCTGAAAGTGGCTGACAGCTTCCAGACCTATGAAAAAGAACAGGAGGCGTTGCTCAAAAGTTTTATCGAATTAATTGCGAAGGCAATTGATGAAAAATCGCCTTTTACCGGTGCGCATTGTGCGAGAGTGCCAAAACTGGCATTGATGCTGTTGGAGCAGGCCAAGCAAGACCAAACTGAGCACTTTAAAGACTTTCAGATGGACGCAGAGGAACAAAAAGCATTTGAAATAGGGGCTTGGCTGCATGACTGTGGCAAAATCACGACACCTGATTATGTTTTGGATAAAAGTACCAAACTTGATAGCTTTTACAACCGCATTCATGAAATCAGAACTCGGTTTGAAGTGTTGTGGCGGGATGCCGAGATTCATTATTATCGCTCGCTGTTAAATCAGATGGATCCTATACATGCCAAAGCGTTACTGAAAGCAAAGCATGATCAGTTGCAACAAGAGTTTGCTTTAGTGGCTCAAGCGAATTTGGCAACCGATGGAGACAATCAAGATTTGTATGAAAAAGTACGGGACATTGCAGATAGACGTTGGCAGCGTCATTTTGATAACCGCTTAGGTTTGTCTGCCATTCAACAGTCACAATTTTCAACCCCTTCAGAAACCTTACCCGTGACCGAGAAATTGCTGGACGATCGTCCTGAACACAGGATCCCTAGGCATCACTTTAATGAAAAAGCCTATCAAGAAGATGGCTTTAAATTAACCGTACCTCAATTACGGGTCAACCTTGGAGAATTGCATAATTTAACCATTGAAAAAGGAACATTAAGTGTTGAAGAACGCTTTAAAGTCAGTGAACATGTGATGATGACATTGCGAATGCTCGAACACTTGCCTTTCCCTCAGGCCTATCAAAAAGTGGCAACTTATGCAGGCACACATCATGAAAAGTTAGATGGTTCCGGTTATCCTCGTCAATTAGAGGCATCACAACTTTCAATCCCAGAAAGGGTAATGGCGATCGCGGATATCTTTGAGGCCTTAACCGCACCAGATCGTCCCTATAAAAAAGCCAATAAATTATCCGAAGCAATCGATATTTTGTTTAAGATGTGTCAAGCAGGTCAACTGGATCAAGACCTATTTACATTATTGTTAACTTCCGGTCTCTATCGTCACTATGCCGAACACTATTTAAAGCCCGAACAAATCGATGATGTTGATATTGACTATTATCTTAATCAACTTCGTTAAAATACATCAGCGCTTTGCAGCAGATGAATACACGAATAAAATTTTGCCTCATTTTTCTTTCGCGTTCTATGGATGCAAAGGGGTTACATTGAACTTTATCTGTGGGATTCGGCTTTTCAGTCTTAGCTTTAGTGGCCTCATTGAATAATGACTGCTTGAAAAGATACCTCAAAATGATGCTATGCTTCCAATAACGCCTTTTTTAGCGAAATTAGTCAGCGGGCTGGTGCAAACGCCAAACTGGGTGTTGCAGGCCGAACCCGGTGCAGGAAAATCCACTCAAGTGCCTTTGGCGCTGTTAAGCGAGGATGCCTTTGCCAATCAAACTATTTTAATGTTAGAGCCACGACGTCTGGCGGTACGCACCTTAGCACATTATTTAGCCAAGCAGCTGGGTGAAAGCGTGGGTCAAACCATTGGTTACCATGTGCGCAATGATCGTCGAGTGTCTCAACAAACCCGGTTGGAAATCATTACCGAAGGCATTTTGACACGTCGAATACAGCAAGACCCTGAATTACAAGGGGTTGGTTTGATTATCTTTGATGAATTTCACGAAAGATCAATCCATGCTGATTTGGCATTGAGTTTGTGTTTGGACGTGCAATCGGGGTTGCGAGCAGATTTGAAACTATTGGTAATGTCGGCCACCTTAGATGCCGATGCGGTCAGCCATTTTTTAAATCAAGCCCCCATTTTACAGGTGCCTGGGCGTGCCTTCGAGGTTCAAACCCATTATGCACAACAGCCGGTTAAAGGGCATTCGTTTCATGACTGGTCCGGCTTGTGCCTGCAAATGATTCAGCAAGCACTTCAAAATAGTCAACAGGATCTACTGGTATTTTTACCGGGACAATCAGAAATCAGAGGTATTCAAGCGCTATTGGAAAGCAAAAATCAGCCAGGCCTGGGCATTTTCCCGCTTTACGGCAGTTTACCCACCGCAGCTCAAGAAGCCGCGATTATGCCCGATTCAAAAGGGCGTCGTAAGATTGTATTGGCCACCAATATTGCGGAAACCAGTTTAACCATTGAGGGCATTGATGCGGTCGTTGATTCGGGTTGGGTGCGCAAAGCCATTTATGATGTTTCCAGCGGGATGACTCGTTTGGTCACCCAAGCAACATCACAGGCCTCTGCCGATCAACGGCGTGGACGAGCAGGGCGCTTAGGTCCCGGCGTGTGTTATCGAATGTGGTCAGAAAGTCAGCAATTGCAAAGACCCGCCTTTGATGCAGAAGAAATCACCCAATCAGATCTAAGTCAATTGTGTATGGAATTGGCGCAATGGGGGCTTAACACAGCAGAGGGTTTAACTTGGCTAACCCCGCCATCCAAAACCCATTTTAAAGTCGCTCAAACCTTATTGCAGTCATTGGACTTATTAGCGGAAAATGGCCATTTATCGGCTTTAGGTCAACAAGCAGCGCAATGGTCAATCCATCCTCGCTTAGCCAAACTGTTAATTTATGCACAAATGCAAACGCAGCAAGTCCAGCAGTTGGCGTGTGATCTAGTGGCGTTATTCATCGAAGGGGATGTCTTGCAATCAGCAGATGAAGTGGACTTGATAAAACGGTTATTACTGATTCAAGGCGAAGGGCATTCTGCTACAAAAACTTCTGCAAGCACCAACACTAGGCGTCAGATTCTGCATCAAGTTCGCAAGACCGCGTCCAGCTTGAGACAACAACTCGGACTGCCTCTACAGCACCAACTGGATCTGGCCTTGTTGCAAGCTGAGACGGGAAAGTTGTTAGCCATGGCGTTTCCTGATCGTATTGCCCAATGTCGGTCTGATCAATCTGGCCGTTATCAGCTGAGTAATGGCAGAGGAGCCGTTTTGCCACGACAGGATCCGCTAAGCCAAAGTCCATGGCTGGTGGTTGCTGATTTAGATGGCCAACGCCAATCGGCTCGAATATTTCTGGCAGCGGCTATTGACGGTAAAGTGCTTAAGCGCTTATTTGCCTCAAAAATTGTTTGTGAAGCTAATGTGCGATTTGATGTAAAAAAGCAGGCTTTGATTGCCAGCGAGCAGTGTCGATTGGGCGCGTTGATACTTTCTGAAACGTCATTGCCTCAACCTGGTGAAGCCGAATTTCAACACGCATTACTAACGCTATTACCACAACACCCCTCGCTACTGCGTTGGTCAAATCAAACTGAAAAATGGTTAAATCGAGTGAGATGGTTGGCGTCTTATCAGCGTGATTGGCCGAATTTTAGCCAGGCCTGGCTTATGAAGCATTTGCAGGACTGGCTGGCACCTTATTTGAATGGCATTCAGTCATTTAAGGCTTTGCAGTCGCTTGACTTATTCCCCATCTTGCAGTCAAAACTCAGTTATGATCAGCTAAAAATTTTAGATCGCCAAGCGCCTGCCAATTACACAGCGCCTTCCGGTAAGCGGGTTTCAATCGCCTATAGCCGTCATCATCCACCAAAAGTGTCCATTCAATTACAAGAAGTGTTGGGGGAAGAAACCTCTCCGATGTTGGGGGATGGACAGGTTCCGTTGACGTTTGAACTGTTGTCGCCGGCTAGACGTCCGATTCAAACCACTGCGGATTTGGCCAATTTTTGGCAAACGTCTTATTTTGAGGTGATTAAAGAGATGAAAGGGCGCTATCCGAAGCATCGCTGGCCGGAAAACCCGTTACAAGCCGTCGCCGGCCGTTCCATTAAGCGCCGCTAAATTAGTTTAAAGCCCCCCACAAAATGGCATAACGGAATCCTTTGTTGATAGTGAGCCGTAGGCGAAACTAAACAAACTAAAGCTGTATAACCTCAGTAATTGGGTGAATGTATCACCGAAAATGGGCATTTATGAAAATATCTCAAATAATCATGACCCGTCAACGTAGCGTTGAATCCGTTGTTGATTGGCCTGGAAGCGGTTGGTTTAAAATGCTTTCATTTGTAACGCTGTAAATTTAATCAGCGATAAATTTCAGCACATCGCCGTTAATGCAATAACGTTTATGGCTTGGCGGTGGGCCATCATTAAAGACATGGCCTAAATGAATCCCTGAACTGGCACTGCGCACTTCAATTCGTTGCATGCCATGACTGTGATCCGGGTGTTCAGTAATGGCACCTTCAACGGGGTTAAAGAAACTGGGCCAGCCGGAACCACTTTCAAATTTGGTATCGGTACGAAACAGCGCTGCCCCTGTGATGGGATCAACAAATGTGCCCGGACGTTTCTCATCCAAATGAGAGCCACTAAAGGCGGGTTCTGTCCCTTGCTCAAAAGCGATTCGTTGTTGTTGTGGTGTCAGTAACTGAAAGCCAAGCCACTGCCAGAAACGCTTTTTATCGCCGGTATAGCCGGTAAAACGGGAAACCTCTTCGCCCGCTTTAAATAATACAATGGTTGGGGTCGCAAATAACGGTTTGGCCAGTTTCCAATCGGTTGGTGGTTGCGGGACTAAGGTGGTTGTGATGGCCACTTCAGATTGCCAATTAGATAAAACTTCTTGCTTAAAGGCTTTGCAGTACTGACAGTCTTCTGCTTCAAAAACAATTAATTGCAATCGGTTGTTCAAGTTTTTTGCAGATAAGGTTGCTGCCGGCTCAACCGCTGATGTATCTGAAGTGGTGGTCGCGGTGTTTGGGTATTTGACGCCAGTTCCGCCTAGTCCGCAATAACCATTTGGATTTTTTTCAAGATAGTTTTGGTGGTATTCTTCGGCAGGAATGTAGTTTCGCAAAGGGGCAATTTCGGTGGTAATTTTCGATAATCCAGCCTTAGCTAGAGCGGTTTGATATTGTTTTTTGGTCGCTTCTGCCAAGCGTGTTTGCTGTTTGGATTGGGTGTAGATAGCACTGCGGTAGTTGGTGCCGATATCATTGCCTTGGCGGTTGCCTTGGGTGGGATTATGATTCTCCCAAAAATTTATCAATAGGGTTTCGAGAGTAACCCGCCGGGGATCGAAAGTGACCTTAATGACTTCAGCATGATTTCTTTGTTGGCTTATACCGCGACGGATTTTATTTTCCAGGTTTAAGACTTGTTCGTAATTCGTGTGAGATTGGTCTCCTCCAGCATAGCCACTTTCTACGTCAATAACCCCTTTAATGGCACTCATGCGCTTTTCGGCACCCCAAAAACACCCCATACCAAACACGATGGATTCGGTGGATTGATCTGTGTCTGTCATTGTCATTTTGACCTCCTGGGCATGTGCTTGAAAAAATAGACTACTGAACAAATATAATAAGACAATCATCGCGTGCATAGGAATTTCCTTGTTCGCAGGTTGGTTTTTATAGAATACCTAAAAGGGTTTGAAAAGACTATGACTCAAGCTTTGAGATAGGCAAATTTGATCAAAAAATGGCCAGGCCTGGCCATTTTAGGGGGTTCATTCATGGGTGATTTTGGGAGAATGATAGCGTTGGGGATCTTGTGCTTTCTTTTTTAACCAGTTGCTGGCCGCCGTTTGTACGGATCTTTCAATGGCGGCACGTTTGCCATTTCCCGGCGAGTGGTTTTGCATGTGTTTGTCTTTACTATTACTGACCCAAAAACGCCAGTAAGCGACCAGATCACTGTTCCAAAAGCGATCTGGATTGGCCGCAACATAGTGTAAAAATTTATCAAAGCTGCTCGTCGCCATGGTTTCGGATAGGCCTTCTTGTTGGGCATAGAGCAATAGGGATTCTGCTTGATCCTTTAACAACTGAGACAGTTTTTTATTGAGAAGCGAGTCGGTGCCTTCAAAACGTTTTAGGTGTTTTTTTAAATTGTCATCGAGTAAGGGTTCTGAGCTGCGTAAGTTGGCATCGGCTTCCAAAGTTAGCCCGGTTTGTTGTTGATAGGTGGTGGGGTTAATGGTAAAGATACAAAAGTCTTGTTGGTTTCGACGCACGTTAATGATCTGACGTTCTTCTAAGCGCATGAGTACCTTATAGAGCAATTCGTCGTTCCAAAAACTGAACAGCGTTTCCAGCGTTATGGTTTTGATGGGTGATTGATCATAGTTATGTTGTAACCATCCCAAGAAAATGGCTTCGTGGATGGAAAGGGCTTCAGCAACTTGGGTATCAAATTGAATGTGCATTGTTAATGGGACTGAGATTGATTTTGGAGGTTTTTAACCAGTTTTTCGGAGGCTTGACTAATGGTAATCAAGTTATCTGCGCGACGCAACTGCTTCATCACTTGTCTGGCTTTAAGCGGGTCACCAATTAAAACGGGCGGATTTTTTTTAGCGCCTTTCAATTTGGCATTTTGGGCATTAATAATGCCAATCAGTTCAACAGGCGGCTGATGTTGAGCGGGGGTTCCATAAAGAGCACGATAAGCATTTTTAAATTCATTGGCTTTAAACGTTAAGGATTTTTCATCGGGAATATCACAGAGCGCCATCCAGCCCCCCATTTTGTGAATAATCTGATGGATTAATGGATCGTGAAATACCACATCCTGATAGGCACCGACTTTACGAATCGCCGTTTCGACTTCATTCCAAGCTCGTAAGGCGTTGTCCAGGGTGCCGCCTTTACAGTTTTTGATAATGTCAGAAACTTTCGGCCACCAGCGACCTTCCTCGGGATGTTGTAAGTGGGCGTTAAAGGCTGCTTGAACTTCTTCAATGCTGTAATCTTTTAATCCATTCCAGTACATTTCAAACGTCAAATCGGTTAAATCTTTTTCATAATAACCAAATACCCAACTGAGGATTTGCGAGAATTTTTCCATATCTTGAACTTGCATAATACCGGGCAATCCCTTTCAATTGAATGACTTTAACGCCTTTAAATTTGAGGCTGAAAAGATGAGTCAATATTTTAGCATCTTAGTCATGTGACGGGGATGCCAATATTTTATTTTGAGCTTTGATAAACAGGTAAAATATCTATTTTGCAGTCTTTAGGACAGTACAACGGTGTTAATAGCGCGTTATTTTTATAAAATCCAAAATAAAATCCAAAACCGCGTGCGTTTTTTCCTAAGAGTATGGCTATTCATGTCATTGTCAATGGTCTTGCAAGCGCAACCTGTCCCTTCAATTTTCGCAGAACTTGACAATGCCAGCCTGTTTCTGCTGAATGCGCAACATCAAGTCGTGATGGCAAAACACGCTGATAAAGCCATGATCCCGGCTTCAACCACTAAGTTGATGACGGCCTTTTTGGCACTTCAACATTGGGGCGCTGAACACCGTTTTCATACGAATTTTTATCTGAGTCACACAGCTAATCATGAGGCGGTTTTAATGGTCAAGGGCTATGGCGATCCCTTTTTAATTTCTGAAGAAATTGAACATTTGGCAAAAACGTTAGCCCAACGCTTAAAGGCACAGAAAATTGAGTCGCTTTCTCATCTGGTTTTAAATACCGATTACTTTCAAGCCAATGTAATTTTGCCGGGACATTCGTCTACTCAAAATCCTTATGATGCAATTCCCAGTGTTTTGGCTGCTAATTTTAATACCTTAAATGTTGAACAGCAGCAAGGTATATTGGTCTCAGCTGAACCTCAGACACCGCTCACACCGGTTGCAAGGGCTTGGGCGATGCAACCTGAAGTGGATTTGTCGCAAGGGCGAGTGAATTTGGGGGCGCAAGCCAAACGATGTGAAAACTATTTTGCTGAGCTATTGAGTCATTTCTTGTCCAAAGAAGGGATTCGCATTCAAGGGTCGGTTGTTTGGGGGAGTTTACCCGCTGATCAATCTCACCTTATTTATCAACACGATAATAGTCATACTTTGGCTGAGTTGATTCAACCGATGATGCGCTATTCCACCAATTTTATCGCCAATCAACTGGCACTGATATTAAGTGCTGAACGTTATGGTGCGCCGGCAACGGCTGAAAAAGTGGCTAAAATGTTTCAAGAAGAGATCATTGGACAGTTTGGTTGGCAGGATTTTAAGGTGGAAGACGGTGCGGGTTTATCGCGGCAGAATCGACTCAGTGCCAAGCAGTTGGTCATGTTATTACAAAAGTTCAAACCTTGGCGACATCTTTTGCCTGAAATTATGCCGCAAGTGGTCGCTAAGAGTGGGACTTTGATCGGGGTCACCACACTTGCCGGTTATATTGAAGTACCGATTTCCGGGCGTGCTGAACAATTGCAATGGGCACCGTTTGCGTTATTAATCAATGAGCCGGCTTCTTATCACACGCGCAATCAAATTACCCAGCGTTTAAAAACCGCATTGGCTTCTCAGTCGCTTGTCAGTGCGCCATAAACAAAAGGCATCAATCAATTCCCAGTAGTTTATGCGTTTGCAAGCTCAGTTGCCATTGAGGGTGGTTTAGACAATAGTTAATGGCGGCTTTTTGATTGGCTGTCTGAATGGCTGGGTCGGCATTATCCATTGGTTGTAGATAAAAATATTTAAAATCAAGCGGTGCCATTTTTTTAGGGGGTAGGTCGGGTTGCGGATAAACCAGCTTTAATTCATCGCCTGATGTGATGAGCAAGGGGGCATTGGCTTTTGGGCTGACACAAATCCAGTCCAGCCCGGCCGGCGGAGTTAAGGTGCCATTGGTTTCAACGGCGACTTCAAAATGCTGTTGGTGAAGTTGATTAATAAGCGGTTCATCAACCTGGAGCAGGGGTTCACCGCCTGTAAGAACGACAAACGGATGTGACCAGGCCTGGTCATTTTTTGCTGGCCAGAGCGCTAAGAGATGATTCACCAAATCAACGGCGTTAGCAAAAATGCCGCCGTTTTGGCCGTCAGTACCAACAAAATCGGTATCGCAAAACGGGCAGATGGCATTTGAACGATCAGCTTCTTTACCATTCCACAAGTTGCAATGACTGAAACGACAAAAAATGGCCGGACGACCACTGTGTTTGCCTTCACCTTGTAATGAATAAAAGGCCTCTTTGATGCGATAACTCATGTCACTCCTTGGTCGCAAAGTTAAAAATAAAACAAAAGAACCTCACAAAATTCCCTGGGGAAATTGCACGATTTTGTATCATTGGCGAAATTTGAACTGCTATAATATCGAGCTATTTATATGAACATCCTTGCGGTTTGAGTGGGCTTCGCAAAGAGCCGCTTTTTAAAAGAGAGATTATATCAAATGTCTGCTAAGACCTTATACGATAAATTATGGGACAGTCACGTGGTGAGACAAGAAGACGATGGCACTGCATTAATTTATATTGATCGTCAGTTATTGCATGAAGTCACCTCTCCACAGGCTTTCGAAGGTCTTCGGCTAGCCAATCGCAAACCTTGGCGCATTGATGCGAACTTGGCAACACCGGATCATAATGTTCCCACAACCGCGTATCATTCTGTTGAGGATATCGTGGATCCGATTTCACGGATTCAAGTGAAAACGCTGGATGCCAATGCTAAAGAGTTTGGCATTACTGAATTCGGTATTGGGGATATTCGTCAGGGGATTGTTCATGTTGTCGGCCCGGAAGAAGGGATTACTTTGCCTGGAACAACTTTGGTCTGTGGCGATTCTCATACAGCAACGCATGGTGCTTTAGGGGCATTAGCGCATGGTGTCGGCACTTCTGAAGTAGAGCATGTCTTAGCGACGCAATGTTTGATTCAGAAAAAAATGAAAAACATGTTGGTTAAAGTCAATGGCCAATTACAGCCCGGTGTTGGTCCAAAAGATGTGGTGTTGGCTATTATTGGTAAAATTGGCACTGCCGGCGGTAATGGACATGCCATCGAGTTTGGTGGTCAGGTTTTTCAAGACATGTCTATTGAAGGGCGCATGACGGTGTGCAATATGGCAATAGAAGCCGGTGCGCGGGTTGGGTTGGTTGCAGTGGATCAAAAAACCATTGATTATGTTGAAGGTCGTCCATTTGCTCCTAAAGGCAATCAGTGGCAAGCCGCTGTTGAGGCTTGGCAAGATTTAAAATCAGATGAAGACGCTCACTTTGATAAAGTGGTCGAGTTAGAGGGTTCTGCGATTGAACCGCAAGTTTCTTGGGGGACTTCTCCTGAAATGGTTGTGTCGGTCAATGATTGTGTGCCTGATCCGGCACAAGAGGCCGATGCCGTTAAGGCGGACGGTATTCGCCGAGCTTTGAGTTATATGGGTTTAAAGGCTGGGATGCTGATTAGCGATATCCCGGTGGATTATATCTTTATTGGCTCTTGTACCAATTCTCGTATAGAAGATTTACGTCAAGCCGCTGAGGTTTTAAAAGGCCAAAAAGTTGCAAGCTCGGTTGAGCAGGCATTAATCGTACCGGGTTCGGGGTTGGTTAAGCAACAAGCAGAAGCGGAAGGTTTGGATAAGATATTTGTCGAAGCGGGTTTTGAATGGCGTAATCCCGGCTGTTCGATGTGTTTGGCAATGAATGCGGACAGACTGCCCAGTGGCAAACATTGTGCCTCAACCTCTAACCGTAATTTTGAAGGGCGTCAAGGTGCCGGTGGACGAACGCATTTGGTCAGCCCTCAAATGGCTGCTGCTGCTGCCGTTGCGGGTCATTTTATCGATGTACGCCAATTGATTAGCACAAACCAGTAAGGACTCAGTTTAGACATGGAAAAGTTTACAAAACTCACTGCAATTGTGGCACCAATGGATCGCGCCAATGTCGATACCGATGCCATTATTCCAAAGCAATTTTTAAAATCCATTCAACGCACCGGGTTTGGCGTCAATTTGTTTGATGAATGGCGTTATGAAGATGTGGGGGAGCCGGGCAAGGATAATAGTGTGCGACCCTTGCGCAAAGATTTTGTGCTAAATCAACCTCGCTATCAAGGTGCAAAGATATTATTGGCACGCGAAAATTTTGGCTGCGGCTCCAGTCGTGAACATGCGCCTTGGGCATTGAAAGATTATGGGTTTGATGTCATTATTGCGCCCAGTTTTGCCGATATTTTCTTTAACAATAGTTTTAAAAATGGTATTTTACCGATTGTTTTGGATGCAGATTTGGTGTCAAGCTTATTCAATGAGGTGTTCGCAAATCCGGGGTATCAACTCACCGTGGATTTAGCGTCGCATCAAATGATTAAACCGTCAGGTGAAACGCTTGATTTTGAAGTGGATGCATTCCGTCGTCATTGTTTGTTAAATGGCTTAGACGATATTGGATTAACCTTACAGCACCAAAGTGATATTGAAACCTTTGAAGCAACTCACAAAGCGAAAAACCCTTGGTTATTTGCAACCGAATAACGCTTTCTTTTGAAACGTATATAGAAACTTATAAAATTTAGACCCTAAAACAATTAAGAGATGTAATTAATGACTCAACAGATTTTAATATTGCCCGGAGATGGTATCGGCCCCGAAATCACAGCAGAAGCCGTCAAGGTTTTAACCGCTTTGCAGGCTGATGGCTTAGATATTCAAATGACTGAAGATTTGGTCGGTGGTGCGGCCTATGATGTGCATGGTGTGCCGCTGGCAGACGCGACCTTGGAAAAAGCAAAACAGGCAGATGCGATTTTGTTGGGCGCTGTGGGTGGCTATCAGTGGGAGTCTTTAGATATCTCTGTGCGCCCGGAAAAAGGATTGTTGGCCTTGCGTTCTAATTTGGAATTGTTTGCTAATTTACGCCCTGCCTATTTGTTTGCGCAACTAGCAGATGCGTCAACTTTGAAACCAGAAGTAGTTGCAGGCCTTGATATTTTAATTGTACGCGAGCTAACCGGTGGTATTTATTTTGGTCAACCCAGGGGCATTCGTCAGCTCGATAATGGTGAGCGTCAGGGTTTTAATACCTATGTCTATTCAGAGTCAGAAATTAAACGGATAGTACAGGTTGCGTTTGAAGCGGCCATGAAACGCAATAAACGCTTGTGCTCTGTGGATAAGGCAAATGTGTTGGAAGTGACTGAACTCTGGAGAGAAGTGGTTAATGAAGTGGCCAAAGACTATCCTGAAGTTGAAGTGCAGCATATGTATGTTGATAATGCCGCCATGCAGTTGGTATTAAACCCAAAACAGTTTGATGTGATGGTGACTGGTAATATGTTTGGTGATATTTTATCCGATGAAGCTTCAATGTTGACGGGATCAATTGGCATGTTAGCATCTGCCTCTCTGGATGCGAACAATAAAGGGATGTATGAGCCCAGTCATGGGTCAGCACCGGATATTGCCGGTAAAAATATCGCCAATCCTTTAGCCACTATTCTATCGGCGGCGATGATGTTGCGGTATAGTTTGGGGAGAGAGGACTTTGCCGTACGGGTTGAAGAAGCGGTTAGCCGTGTTTTAGATAAAGGGCTAAGAACCGCAGATATCTGGTCGGAAGGGATGCAGAAAGTATCGACTTCGGAGATGGGTTCGGCAGTGGCCGCTGAATTATAAATGAAGGGATTTAACCCATAATGAGATCTGTTTTAAAGTGCCGCATCGAATGAAAAATCATTTCACGATTACCATTAGTGATGTCCATGGCTCACGTCATTTTTCATTTAAACAATTTATGCGTAAGTTTGCATTGTTTGTGGTGTTATTTATCATTTTGATGTTGGCCAGCTCTGCAGTCATCATTTGGTGGTTAAATCAAGAAATTGTTGAGATTGATAATAACCGTGTCTCTGCACAGGCCGAATATAATGAAGTCCTTGAAAAGCGTGAGCAAGCTTATTTTTTATTAGAAAAAGAAAAGCATAAGATTCAAAACGAACTAGATACTAAATCTAAACAAATTCAATTTTTGGATCAAACCTTAAAAGGGCTTGAAGATTTGATTGGCGTTGAGCCGGATGAAGATGCTTTGGTATTGGATAGAGTTAAAATAGTTCAACTGACGACGCTTGAAAAACAAGTCATGCTAGAGGATATTCCGAATGATCGTCCTGTAAAAACCTATAAAGGGGTGAGTAGCGGTTATGGTTGGCGAACACACCCGGTTAAGGCCAGTCGAGAATTTCATCGTGGCATCGATTATCGTGGCAACTATGGCGATGGCGTGATTGCCACTGCGAATGGTACTATTGAGTATGCAGGCCATCACAAGAAAAGTGGTTATGGTCGTTTGGTGATTATTTCCCATGATTACGGGTTTAAAACCCTTTATGGTCACATGAGTAAATTACATGTTAAGACCGGTCAGGTTATCCGTAAAGGAACCTTAATCGGTGAAATTGGTTCGTCCGGGTTATCTTCAGGCCCTCATTTGCATTATGAAGTCAGTTTTGTACAGCGTAAGTTAAACCCAGCGCCTTTCATCCGTTGGGATTTAAAAAACTATGATGAAATCTTTAAAGAGGTAAAAGGGGTACCATGGGGATCTTTAAGTCAAATGATTCAAGAACGCGTGCAGCGGGTGGAAAAACAATTATTGCTCCGGGATGTAAAGTAATTGGCGAAATTAAAGGCCTAGATGGGACTTTACATATCGATGGTAACGTCGAAGGTATTATTGAAACTGAATTTGACGTTTCTATTGGCAATCAAGGGGTCGTTTCAGGCCTAGTTAAAGCTAAAAGTATTGTTGTCAGTGGCTCTCTTGAAGGAAAAGTGGCCTGCGAAAGTATTGATATCCTATCGACAGGGAAAGTCTTAGGGGAAGTTATCTGTGGTGAAATGATGATTGAATCCGGTGGACGTTTTATCGGTGAAAGTCGAGAGTTGACCGAAGGTGGGTTGGTGGTGAGTTTTCCTGAAATTGAGAAACAAAAAAACAGTCCTCGGGCCATATCAGAGTTTTTGCAACGTCTTGAAAAGTCACATTTGAGCCCCGAACAAACTGAAAAGACAATACAGTCAGATGAAAAGAAAAAGGAATCAAAATGACGAAACAGTATGATATTGCCGTTGTCGGTGCAACCGGCGCTGTCGGTGAAACCATTTTAAAAGTTTTAGAAGAAAGAAATTTCCCTGTCGGAAACCTGCATTTATTGGCCAGTAGTCGTTCAGCCGGAAAAAAGCTCGAATTTAAAGGTCATTGGATTGAAATTGAAGATTTAGCGACTTTTGATTTTTCACAAGTTCAGATTGGGCTTTTTTCTCCCGGTGCGGCTATTTCTAGAGAATATGCCCCTAAAGCTGCTGCTGCTGGCTGTATCGTTGTTGATAATACTTCTGAGTTCCGTTATGACGACGATATTCCACTAGTGGTACCAGAGGTGAATCCCGATGCCGTTATTGGTTATAAAAAGCGCGGTATTATCGCCAATCCAAATTGTTCAACCATTCAAATGATGGTCGCCTTAAAGCCAATTTATGATGCGGTTGGGATTACCCGAATTAATGTTTGTACCTACCAAGCGGTATCGGGTTCAGGAAAGGAAGCGATTGAAGAATTGGCCACTCAAACAGCGAGTTTATTGAATATGAAACCCGTTAAATGCCAAGTCTACCCAAAACAAATTGCCTTTAACTGTATTCCCCAAATCGATGTTTTTCAAGACAATGGTTATACCAAAGAAGAAATGAAAATGGTTTGGGAAACCAACAAAATTATGGCGGATGACACCATAAAAGTGAATCCTACAGCGGTGAGAGTCCCTGTTTTTTATGGTCATAGTGAAGCCATTCATATCGAAACCAAACAGAAAATAACCGCTGAAGAAGCCAAAGCGTTATTTAAAAAAACTGAGGGGATTGTATTAATTGACGAGCATAAAGAGGGTGGTTATCCAACCGCTGTAACAGATGCTGCTGATACTAACCCGGTTTATGTCGGCCGCGTCAGAGAAGATATTTCTTGTGAAAATGGGTTGGATTTATGGGTCGTTGCGGATAACGTTCGCAAAGGGGCTGCGACCAACACGGTGCAAATTGCAGAGCTGTTAATTCAAAATCATATTTAAACAGATACCCATGCAGGCTAAAATTGCCATAGGCGTTGAGTATCAAGGAACTGCTTATTGTGGTTGGCAATTTCAGAAACATTGTTTATCCGTACAGCAATGCCTGGAAAAGGCATTATCAAATATTGCCAATACCCCCATAGCCGTACAGTGTGCGGGTCGAACCGATACCGGGGTTCATGCGATTGGGCAGGTTGCGCATTTTGAGTATGAATCTCAACGCCCGCTTCGTGCTTGGGTTCAAGGGGTCAATACCCAGTTACCAAAAGATATTCGAGTGATTTGGGCACAGTCGGTACCCGAAAATTTCCATGCTCGATTTTCTGCATTGGCACGCCAATATCGTTATGTTATTTACAATCGTTCTGTTCATTCGGCTATTTTGGCAGACCGCGTAACCTGGGAAGGCCGGCTTTTAGACGAACACCGAATGAATGTAGCGGCACAAGCTTTGGTGGGTGAACAAGATTTTTCAGCGTTTCGTGCTGCGGGCTGCCAGGCAGCTCATGCGAAAAGAAATGTTCAATCTATCGAGGTCAGTCGCCAACAGGATTTTGTGTTTGTAGATATTCAAGCTAACGCATTTTTGCATCATATGGTACGAAATATAGTCGGCAGTTTAATGATGATTGGCCGTTCAGAAGCCCCTGTCGAATGGATTGCAAGCTTATTGTCACAAGGCGATCGTACACTTGCCGGGGTCACCGCACCGGCAGCGGGATTGTACTTTGTTAATGCGCTCTATCCACCTGAATTTAACATTCCGCAACAACCTTTAAACCGTTTGCTGTGGCAAGGATCTTGATAATGAAGTTGCGTACCCGAGTAAAAATATGTGGTATTACGTCGATTGAAGCGGGCTTGCATGCCGCTCAACAAGGGGCGGATGCACTGGGGTTTGTTTTTTATGAAAAAAGCCCGCGATCAATCAAAATTGACCAGGCCTGGCAGATTTTTCGTGCTTTGCCCCCTTTTATTACTCGAACCGGGTTGTTTGTAAACCCCAGCGCTGATGATGTTCATAATGCAATCGATACCTTATCCATTGATCTATTACAATTTCACGGAGAGGAAACCGCTGCTTTTTGTGAACAGTTTGACCGACCTTATATCAAGGCGCATCCCATGCAACCAGAAACCAATTTATTGGCTTTGGCCAGTGACTACGCTTCCAGCCAGGGATTGTTGTTGGATACCTACAAAAAAGGAGTTCCGGGCGGGACTGGTGAGGTCTTTAACTGGGACTGGGTGACGCCAGACAAGTGCGCTGGTTTAGCCCTGCCGATCATTTTAGCAGGTGGGTTAACCGCGAATAACGTGGCTAAAGCCATCGCAAAAGTCAAACCTTGGGCTGTTGATGTCAGTGGGGGGGTTGAGTTAGCGCCTGGTGTAAAATCGACAGTCAAAATCACTGCATTTATGGACCAAGTCAATCAACCGGGTTGAACGCAATTGCCCTGATCAAAGACAGTTATAACGCATTGATAGGCTGGGTACATAGCCTATTACAAACATTAAAACAGTAGCAAGATAGGACTTTTATGAGTATAGATTATTCGCAATATCCAGATAAACAGGGTCACTTTGGGATTTATGGCGGTATCTTTGCGCCTGAGACGCTGATGTCTGCATTGGAAACTTTGAATGACCAGTATCATCAGCTGAAAAACGATGCTGATTTCCTTGCCGAATTAACCCTTGATTATCAAGACTATATTGGTCGTCCGACACCTTTGTATTATGCCAAACGTTGGTCAGAATCTTTAGGGGGCGCCAAAATTTATTTAAAACGTGAGGATTTAAATCATACAGGTGCTCATAAGATTAACAATACCATCGGTCAGGCACTCTTGGCAAAACGGTTGGGTAAGACACGTATTATTGCTGAAACAGGCGCTGGACAACATGGTGTTGCCAGTGCCACGGTTGCTGCTCGGTTAGGGTTAGAGTGTGTGGTTTATATGGGCGCAGAAGATGTGGTACGCCAGGCTCCGAATGTTGCGCGAATGAAAATGCTTGGTGCGAAAGTGGTTGCCGTTGAATCCGGTACCCGCACACTCAAAGATGCTTTAAATGAAGCCATGCGCGACTGGGTAACCAATGTAGATGATACCTTTTATATTATCGGTACCGTGGCTGGCCCCCATCCTTACCCAGCGATGGTTCGAGACTTTCAGGCCATTATTGGCCGAGAAGCCAAGCAACAACATTTTACCAAAGAAGGTAAATTACCCGATGTGTTAATTGCTTGTGTGGGAGGGGGGTCGAATGCCATCGGCCTTTTTTATGATTTTTTACCAGATGAATCCGTACAAATTTTTGGTGTGGAAGCGGCTGGTTATGGCTTGGAAACCGGGCAGCATGCTGCTCCCTTATGTCAAGGAAAACCAGGGGTATTGCATGGTAATCGAACCTACTTAATGGAGGATGAAAATGGCCAAATTATGCCGACGCATTCGATTTCAGCCGGACTGGATTATCCCGGAGTCGGTCCTGAGCATGCCTGGTTAAAAGACATCGGTCGGGTTAACTATGTCGCCATTAATGATGATGAGGCCATGCAAGGATGTCGGGATTTAACCCGATTAGAAGGGATCATTCCTGCTTTGGAAAGTAGCCATGCTTTAGCTTATGCCACCCAGCTCGCACCAACGTTATCACCTGAGCAAACGATTATTGTCAACCTCTCTGGTAGAGGCGATAAGGATATGAATACCATTGCCAAAATTGAGGGGTTTGAATTTTAAAATGAACAGAATTAATGCAACTTTAACCGCACTGAAAGCAGCCGGTAAAACCGCGCTCATTCCTTATATTACCGCTGGGGATCCTCATCCCGATATGACCGTATCTCTTATGCATGGCTTGGTCGCCAGTGGTGCAGATATGATTGAATTGGGGGTGCCTTTTTCCGATCCGATGGCGGATGGCCCTGTTATTCAAAAAGCCATTGAGCGGGCATTAGTACACCAAGTGAATTTGCGTCAAATTTTGAAGATGGTAACGGAATTTCGCCAAATCGACTCACAAACCCCTGTTATCTTAATGGGTTATTTAAATCCGATTGAAGCGATGGGGGATGCTGACTTCTCCAAAATGGCTCGGCAGGCGGGTGTCGATGCTGTCTTGACGGTAGATATGCCGCCTGAAGAATCAGGGGGCTATTTTGAGCAATTACAAAATGCCAATCTAGATCGTATTTTTTTGGTTTCACCCACCACACCGGATAGTCGTTTAAATGCAGTGACGGAAAAAGGCAGCGGTTTTGTCTATTATGTTTCCTTAAAAGGGGTGACGGGGTCTAATCAAATTGATGTGGCCGATGTGGCCAAACATGTTCACCATTTAAAAGAAAAAGTGGCAATGCCAGTGGCGATCGGTTTTGGAATACGTGATGGGGAAACCGCTTATCAAATGGCGAAGTTGGCAGATGCTGTCATCGTCGGTTCCGCTTTGGTATCGATTATCGAAAGCCATAGTGAATCAGAATTATTAGATATACAATCGTTTTTAAATGATAAAATGCGCGAATTTAGAGAGGCCATTGATCGAGCGGATGGCGAGGGTTCGTAAGGTTAAACCCCATAGTGCATCATTCATGGCACAAATAAACGGTTAGAGACCTTTGCACGAGATGGCTACACCAATAAAAATGGTTAAAATTGGAGAGAAACATGAGCTGGTTTGAAAAAATTTTACCCAGTATAAAACAAGTTACCGATCGTAAGAAGAACGTTCCTGAAGGTTTGTGGACTAAATGTCCAAAATGCGAAAGCACTTTGTACCGATCAGAAGTGACTCGCAATCAGGAAGTCTGCCCTAAGTGCGATCATCATATGCGATTAGGTGGTCGTCAACGACTAGAAACCTTTTTGGATGAAGGCACCGGTGTCGAAATGAGTGCAAACGTTACCCCTGTTGATGCGCTCAAATTTAAAGATATAAAACCTTATAAAACTCGGATTGCCCAAGCGCAAAAAGCCACAGGTGAAAAAGATTCTTTTATTACGATGACGGGTAAAATCCAAGGATTAGAGGTTGTGGCAGGTGCCTTTGAATTTAAGTTTATGGGGGGGTCTATGGGGTCGGTAATGGGCGAAAAGTTTGTTCGCGCAGTCAATAAGGCCATAGAGTTGCGATGTCCATTAATTGTTTTTTCGGCCAGCGGCGGAGCCCGTATGCAAGAGGCGCTTTTTTCGCTTATGCAAATGGCTAAAACCAGTGCGGCATTAGGGAAGTTACGAGCCGAAAAACTGCCGTTTATTTCAGTTTTAACCGACCCAACCATGGGGGGGGTGTCAGCAAGTTTTGCAATGTTGGGCGATTTAAATATTGCAGAACCGAAAGCGTTAATCGGTTTTGCAGGCCCCAGAGTGATCGAACAAACCGTTCGTGAAAAACTACCGGAAGGCTTTCAACGAAGTGAATTTCTATTAGAACATGGCGCAATTGATCGAATTGTACACCGTCATCATTTGAGTACTGAATTAGCATCGATTTGTCGTATGCTACTGAAAAAGTCTGCTTAATCCCGGGTGAATAGTCAGCTGCTCGCAACACCATCGGATATGCCAAACAGCACGAAATTGACCGACTGGTTGGACTGGTTATTGGCCATGCACCCCTCGGAAATTGATCTCGGCATTGACCGCGTTCAAGCGGTGGCAAAAAAAATGAACTTGTTACCTTATCCTATGCCGGTTATTAGTGTTGCGGGCACCAATGGCAAAGGGTCAAGTGTGGCGATGTTGTCGGCTATTTATGAAGCTGCGGGCTATCAAGTCGGTGTTTATACCTCTCCTCATATTATTCGCTTTAATGAACGGATTCGATTAGAAGGTCGCCAGGCTACTGATTTAGAAATCATTAATGCTTTTCGAGTCGTTGAAAACCATCGTAACGGCCTAAAACTGACTTATTTTGAATATGCTACTTTAGCGGCTTTATGGCTATTTGCAAAAAGTGCATTGGATGTGGCCATTTTAGAAGTTGGACTCGGCGGTCGGCTGGATGCCGTGAATTTAGTGGATGCTGATGCCTGTTTGATTACCGCAATTGGGTTGGATCATGAAGATTGGCTTGGAAAAGATATTGCCAAAATAGCAGTGGAAAAGGCGGGTATTATGCGCCCTGGTCATCCCTGTGTTTGCTCTGATCCAGAGGTGCCTGATAGTTTAATTGACTATGCCAAGGTTCACAAAGTTCCGCTAAAACACATCAATCAAGACTTTTGGATTGAAAAAAACAACCAGGCCTGGTCATTTTTATCGGTGCAATCTGAGCATTTTAGCGGTTATGAAAATCTACCGCCACCGGCATTATTGGGCGATTTCCAATATCAAAATGCTGCTGGTGTGGTTGCCTTGATTTCGACATTTCAGCCACGACTGCCGGTTTCTCAAAACGCGCTGGCTATAGGGTTGCGGCAGACCAAGCATCCGGGTCGGCTGCAAAAAATGATCATTAATCAGCAAAATTGGTGGCTTGACGTGGCGCATAATCCGCAAGCCGCTACGGCATTATCAGGCTTCTTAACTCAGCAACCCTTGCCAATGATTGCGGTTTTTTCAGCCTTAGCCGATAAAGACATTCAACCGATGATTCGAACATTATTGCCCTATATCGATACTTGGTATATTGCTGATTTGTTTGCGCCAAGAAGTGCATCTTTACAACACTTGGCAGAATCCTTGCAACAAGCAGGCGTTTTGGCTGAAAATATTGTAAAATGCGCCTCCATAAAAGAGGCTGTTTTAGCTGCTCAGAAGCTATCCCCTATTCCCGTGTTGGCATGGGGCTCTTTTTTGACTGTGACACAAACTTTGGCAACCTTAAATCATGGATGATTCAACCGATCAATTTGAAAGCACATCTGTCAAGTACCGATTAACGGGTGCTTTATTTTGGCTTGGGTTGATGGTGATTATTGTTCCAAGTTGGTATAGCCATCCGGTTCATTTTGATCCAGAGCAATCGTCTACAAAACCTGTGAATTCGACGGGTTTAATTGAAAAACCATTTGTGCTACCCAAAAAAAATGAGGGTCAAGCAAAATCCATTGCGCAAACGGTGCAGAAACATTCAGTTGAAACCGATACTCGACCCAATTCTAAGTCTAAGTCTAAGTCAATGGTAACTGACGCTTCTAAAGCGGTGCCAAGCAACCAAACACCGTCAAATCAATCCATATCAACTGACTCGACGCCCGTTAATTGGGTGATTCAATTAGTGGCTTATAAAACAAAAACCATGGCCGATACGTTACAAGAACGATTAAAATATGATTATGATGCTTTTGTGAAATTTTTCCCGAAGAATGGTTATTACTCCGTTCGTGTTGGACCCTATCAAGATAAAACCCGTGCCCTTAAAGATCAAGAAAGATTAAATCAACTGCTACGAATTGATTCGATTTTAATTAAGGGGCAGTTTAAAAAAATAAACGAATAGTCTTTTTAATAAGAGAGACCTTTGCATGCGTGGGACGCGAAACAAAAATGTGGAAAAATTTTTCATATTGAGGCAAAAAACGCAGTCAATAGCCAGCTATTGGCCAGTTTTTTAACGAAAATATCGGAAATTTTAACCCTTTTTATTCGTGTGGCCATCTCGTGCAAAGGTCTCTAAGAGACGTTTCAGTTGTTTTGTGTTTTTATTACTTAAGTGCTTGCCCAATGTACTTAAGGGTGTTATGCAAGTTTTGGGCACACTAATCGGAGATAACTCATCATGTGCGGGATTGTTGGAATCGTATCAAATTCACCTGTTAATCAAGAAATTTATGATGCTTTAACGGTTTTACAACATCGAGGTCAAGATGCCGCCGGTATTGTTACTTGTGCAAATGGGCGACTATATCAACGCAAAGATAATGGCATGGTTAAAGATGTGTTTAGAACGCGACATATGCGTGATCTGGTCGGTAATAGTGGCATTGGACATGTACGCTATCCAACAGCAGGCTCTTCATCAAGTGCTGAAGCTCAGCCATTTTATGTCAATTCTCCTTATGGTATTGCGATGGGGCATAATGGCAATTTAACCAATGCAGATCAGTTGAGCAAAGAAATCTATCAACAGGATTTGCGTCATTTAAATACCAATTCTGATTCTGAAGTTTTACTCAATATTTTTGCTCACGAATTGATGCAGCAGAAAAAATTATTTATTGATGAACAAGATATTTTTAATGCGATTCAGCGTGTTCATAAACGTGTAAAGGGGGGGTATGCCGCGGTTGGCATTATCCCCTGCTTCGGCTTGTTTGCCTTTAGGGATCCTTTTGCATTACGTCCGGTCGTGGTGGGTAAAAGAGTGACGGAGCGTGGCATTGATTATATGGTGGCCTCAGAAAGTGTTGCATTGGACGCGGCCGGATTTGAAATCATGAAAGATTTAGCGCCCGGTGAAGCAGTGGTTATCACTGACAATAATGAGATTCAATTTAAGCAGTGTGCAGATACCCCTCAGTATAGCCCCTGTATTTTTGAATTTGTCTATTTTGCACGGCCTGATTCAATGATCGATGATATTTCTGTTTATAAATCTCGTTTAAGGATGGGCGAAAAACTGGCGGAACAAATCCTTGAAACCTGGCCTGATAATGATATCGATGTGGTGATGCCGATTCCGGATACCAGTCGTACCTCCGCTTTACAGCTTGCTGACAAACTGGGCAAGCCTTATCGAGAAGGCTTTATTAAAAACCGCTATATTGGTCGTACCTTTATTATGCCCGGACAAAAACAGCGTAAGAAATCCGTTCGCCAAAAGTTAAACCCTGTGCCATTGGAATTTGAAGGCAAAAATATCTTATTGGTCGATGATTCGATTGTGCGCGGAACCACTTCAGGTGAAATTGTTCAAATGGCTCGGGATGCGGGTGCTAAAAAAGTCTATTTTGCTTCAGCAGCGCCCGAAGTTCGTTATCCTTATGTTTATGGCATTGATATGCCCAGTGCCAGCGAATTGGTTGCCAATGGTCGAGATATTGATGAAATTTCAGCCTATATCGGTGCCGATCGACTGTTTTATCAGAAACTGGAAGACCTGATTGAGGCGGTTGGACAAGGGAATAAAAACATTAATCAATTTGACACCTCTTGTTTTAGCGGGATTTATGTCACAGGGGATATTACCGCAGAATATTTAACCTCGATTGATGCTTCTCGAAATGATTCGGCTCAATCTAATCGGGTTTTAGTCGGACAAGAGTCGGTCGGTATTTACAATGGAGCGACTGATGACTGAACCCTTTGATTTAGAAACCTTGGCGATACGGGCAGGGTATGAGCAAACACTAGAGCAAGAAAATTCTGAAGCCATTTTCCCTTCGTCCAGCTTTCGTTATCATTCAGCACAGCAGGCCGCAGACCGGTTTAGTGGCGCAGAAAAAGGCAATGTCTATTCGCGGTTTACCAACCCAACCGTGCGAACTTTTGAAAAGCGTTTGGCCTTATTAGAAGGAGGGGAAAGCTGCGTGGCCACCGCTTCAGGGATGTCGGCTATCCTCTCAACCTTTATGGGGTTACTGGAAGCAGGAGACCATATTGTTTCATCTCAAAGTGTCTTTGGCACCACCAAGGTTTTATTTGAAAAGTATTTTCAAAAATTTGGCGTGCAAGTCAGCTTTGTGTCACAAACCGATTTAAACAGTTGGCAAGAAGCCATCACGCCGAAAACCAAAGCATTTTTTTTAGAAACGCCTTCAAATCCGCTGACAGAAATTGCTGATATTACTGCTTTGGCGGCATTAGCTCATCAACATGATGCTTTACTGGTCGTTGATAATTGTTTTTGTTCGCCGGCATTACAGCAACCCTTGCAATTGGGGGCGGATATTGTTATTCATTCGGCAACGAAATTTTTGGACGGTCAAGGGCGAGTCATTGGCGGCGCTGTGATTGGTACAGAAGCGCTGATTGAAGAGGCTGTGCGTGGGTTTTTAAGAACCGCTGGGCCAACAATGAGTACCTTTAACGCTTGGATTTTTCTAAAAGGTTTGGAAACGCTTTCACTACGGATGGATGCCCATTGCCGTCAGGCGCAACAATTAGCGGAGTGGTTAGAAACTCACCCAGCGGTTGAGCGGGTATTTTACCCAGGCCTGAGTTCTCATCCACAATTTGCCTTGGCGCAAAAACAACAAAGTGGGGCGGGTGGATTACTGTCCTTTCGTGTGAAAGGGGGGCAGACTGAAGCTTGGCGGGTCATTGATCAAACCCAGATGTTGTCTATTACGGCAAATTTAGGGGATGTAAAAACCAGCATTACCCATCCCGCTACCACCACCCATGCCCGAGTTTCGACAGAAGCGAAACAAAAGGCGGGGGTGACGGATAATTTAATTCGTATTTCTGTCGGCTTAGAAAGCCTGAAAGACATTCAAGGGGATTTACAACGGGGCTTAGGACTTCTGTAAAAAAAAAACTGACAACCGGTTAGACAACCGGTTATTTGGGTAATTGCAGCAAAGGCGCTTTGGCTTGGCGGTATATCACTACGACTTTACCGATGGATTGCACTAATTGAGCTTGAGTTGCTTTCAGAAGGGTTTCCACGATGGCTTTGCGGTCCTCTCTTTCAGCAGAGGCAATTTTAATTTTAAGCAGTTCGTGATGTGCTAAAGACTTTTCAAGTTCTTTCATCAAGCCTTCTGTTAAACCATTGCCGCCAATCAGAATAACCGGATTAAGGCCGTGGGCAATCCCTTTTAAAAAGCGTTTTTGGGTGTTTGAAAGCGGGGTATCGTTCGACATGGTAGTTCCAACAAATGTTAAGGGTTAATTCAAAGCGCTAATTTATAGCACAGTTCGAATAGAATACAAAGCGATTTAAGGTTTATGGCAAAAAGCAAATCCAGTAACAATTGGTTAAAAGAACATTTTGATGATTATTACGTTCATAAAGCCAAGCAAGAAGGTTGGCGATCCCGAGCGATCTATAAGCTTCAAGAGATTGATGAAAAAGATAGGTTGTTTCATTCAGGGATGACGGTTATCGATTTAGGCGCCGCACCAGGGGGATGGTCACAATGGACGGCACAAAAAATTGGTGAAAATGGGCAGGTTTTTGCATTAGACATTCTTCCGGTCGAACCCTATGCCGGGGTAACCTTTGTACAAGGCGACTTTCAAGAGGAGTCAGTTTATAATAGCCTGCTTGAGGCATTGGCTGATAGAGAAGTTGATTTGGTTATGTCAGATATGGCGCCCAATATGACCGGCAACAAAGGCATTGATACGCCAAGATCCATGTACTTGGTTGAGTTAACGATGGATTTAGCACAACAAGTTTTAAAGCCCAAAGGGACTTTGTTGATGAAAGTATTTCAAGGTACAGGCTATGATCAACTCTTGAAAACGCTTCGACAAGACTATACTAAAGTGTTAGTGCGTAAGCCAAAAGCCTCACGATCTCGCAGTAAGGAAGTTTACCTTCTTGCCCAAGGGAAAAAATAGCTTTAACCAACCCCGCCTAAAGTCATAACTCCTCAAGGATCAAAGGGTTATTAATCGTCGATTTTGTGTTAAAGTAACGAACTTAATTTAAATAAAAAAAGCCTTTAAAAGGCTCGATACAACAGATTCCAAAGGTGGATTATGAAAAATGATATGTTAAAAAACATTTTAATTTGGATCGTGGTTGCCACAGTTATGCTGTCCATCTTTAATCATTTCAGTGGACAAAAGCTAATGGGCGGCACTTCACAAGTTGCCTATTCTGAATTTATTAACCAAGTTCGTAGTGGCGTCGTCAGTGAAGTCGCGATTGAAGGCGGCACCATTCGGGGTGCTTATAATGATGGTAAAGCATTCACTACCTATAATCCGGGCGATGCGGGTTTAATGGGCGACTTATTAAATAACAATGTCAAGGTTGTTGCTAATCCACCAGAAAAACAAAGTTTGTTAATGCAGATCTTTATTTCATGGTTCCCTATGTTACTGTTGATAGCCATTTGGATTTTCTTTATGCGTTCAATGAGCGGCGGCATGGGCGGAAAAGGCGGCCCCATGTCATTTGGTAAAAGCAAGGCCAGAATGCTCAGTGACGATCAAGTTAAAGTGACGTTAGACGATGTTGCGGGTGCGGACGAAGCTAAGGAAGAGGTTGGCGAAATCGTTGACTTTTTACGGGCACCCGAAAAATATCAAAACCTAGGCGGCAATATCCCTCGGGGCGTGTTAATGGTTGGTCCTCCGGGAACGGGTAAAACCCTTTTAGCCAAAGCCATTGCAGGGGAAGCTAAGGTGCCTTTCTTTAGTATTTCCGGATCTGATTTTGTCGAAATGTTTGTTGGGGTTGGGGCTTCCCGTGTAAGAGATATGTTTGAACAGGCAAAGGCGCATTCCCCTTGTATTATCTTTATTGATGAAATCGACGCTGTGGGTCGAAGCCGTGGCTCAGGAATGGGTGGGGGCAATGATGAGCGTGAACAGACCCTAAACCAAATGCTGGTGGAAATGGATGGTTTTGAAGGGAATGAAGGTGTGATTGTCATCGCAGCAACCAACCGTGCGGATGTATTGGATCCGGCTTTATTGCGTCCAGGCCGTTTTGATCGGCAGGTCACGGTGGGGTTACCTGATGTGCGAGGACGAGAACAAATTCTTAAAGTGCATATGCGCAAAGTCCCTATGGACGAAGATGTGCAACCTGCGGTCATTGCGCGTGGTACACCCGGGTTTTCCGGTGCGGATTTAGCCAATTTGGTTAACGAAGCGGCGTTATTTGCTGCTCGTGAAAATGATCGTGTGGTAACGCAAAAACACTTTGAAAAGGCCAAAGATAAAATCCTGATGGGGGTTGAACGTAAGAGCATGGTCATGAGTGAAAAAGAGCGTAAATTAACCGCTTATCATGAAGCCGGGCATGCCATTGTTGGGTATGTCGTTCCTGAACATGACCCGGTTTATAAAGTGAGCATTATGCCGCGTGGTCGTGCCTTAGGGGTAACCATGTATTTGCCGGAAGAAGATTCTTATAGTTACAGCAAACGTAAATTAGAAAGTCAGCTTTCCAGCCTTTATGGTGGGCGTATTGCAGAAGAGATGATATTTGGTAAAGAAGCTGTTACCACAGGTGCCAGTAACGATATTATGCGCGCGACACAAATTGCCCGTAATATGGTCACTAAGTGGGGGCTGTCGGAAAAGCTCGGCCCACTTATGTACGAAGAAGAAGATAATGGCTCTATTATGGGGACGTCTCGTAATGCCAATGTTTCCGGTGAAATCTCCAAAGAGATTGATGAAGAAATTCGTGTCTTTATCGACCGAAACTACCAAAGAGCAGAGAAAATCTTAACAGAAAACCTGTCAGTGCTTCATGCCATGGCTGAAACACTATTGCATTATGAAACCATTGACATAGACCAAATTAAAAAATTAATGGCTGGCGAAGAACCCGGTGAGCCGAAGGATTGGCAAGACCGTTCTTCTGAAAAGGACGACAACAATACCCCTAATGCACCAGAAGCCGCATCAGATCAGATTGAAACCGATTTGACATCGACAGATACGGTGGATAATGGTGAGCCAAAACTCCATTAGTGATTGAATTGAAGGATTGAATATTTTGAATGAAAAACCCCCTTTATTGGGGGTTTTGTTTTTAAACCGATACGATTGAGATTTTTAACATGCGTTTAACCGAAGCTTTACACCAACTGAATGATAAGCCACTATTGATGGGAATACTCAATGTCACGCCAGATTCTTTTTCTGATGGCGGTCATTTTATTCATAAAGAGACTATCCTTCGACAACTCGACAAAATGAATCAATCCGGCGTAAATATTGTCGATATTGGCGGAGAATCAACCAGGCCTGGGGCAGATCCGGTACCCTTAGCGGTAGAGTTAGAACGGGTGTTACCGGTCGTCGAATGGGTAAAAACCCATACGGATGCGTATATTTCGGTTGACACTTATAAAACAGAAGTGATGGCCGAAGCTATTCAATTAGGGGTTGATATGATTAACGATGTTAATGCGCTTCAAGCACCGGGTGCAGTGGAATTGTTAGCCAAACATTCGATTGCTGTTTGTTTGATGCATAAACAGGGCCAGCCAAAAGATATGCAACAAGCGCCCAACTATTCTGGTTCCGTGATAGATGATGTCAAAAATTTTCTATTGCAAAAAGCCGAATATTGCATTGATAAAGGGGTGTTGGCAGAAAACATTATGATTGATCCGGGCTTTGGGTTTGGCAAACGTCTCGCGCACAATATTGAATTATTTGAAGGATTAGAAGATTTGGCCGCTCTACCTTATCCGCTTTTGGTTGGGGTCTCTCGCAAATCCATGATTGGTGACATCTTAGGGGGTGTTGCTGTCGAAGAAAGAATGATTGGAAGTGTTGCGGCAGCCATTTTGGCAACCCTGAAAGGCGCAAAGATTCTTAGAGTACACGATGTCAAAGAGACCTCGGAGGCGTTAAAAGTCGTTCTATCACTGATATAGTGCACCTCTTTTATGCACTGTTTTTATAAAAGAGTGCGTAGTTAATGTTGTTACAGGCCATTATTATGCTATCTTATTGAAAATAAATTATAAAAACATCTTGGTTTAATAATCGCTTTACTATCAATATTCGGTAGTGTTTGGTGATGTTTAATGATGCAATTTGCATGATTGTTTATTGTGACTAAGCACGATTTACTCAGACGGGGTTGATGAATTCAAATGATTATTTTTACTGATTTAGATGGAACTTTATTAAACCATCATTCTTATGAATATCAAGCGGTTCTGCCTGTATTACAACACCTAAAGTCGCTGAATGTTCCAGTGATATTGAACTCGAGTAAGACCTTAACTGAATTAGATGAATGGCAAATCAAGTTGGAACTGAATACCCCCATTATTGCTGAGAACGGCGGGGTTATGCGTATTTCCAGCAGCCAAGAACCTTTTAAAAAAGTGCAATTAGGGGTTTGCTATTCCCATATTCGTTCTGTTTTAAATGCTTTAAGAGCTGAGACTCAATGGCAATTTGAGGGCTTTGGTGATTGGTCATTAGCTGAGGTGATGAACCATACACAACTTCATAGCAATCAGGCCTTAAAAGCGATGGAAAGAGAAGCGTCTGAGCCGATTGTTTGGTTAGACAGTGATGCGAACTTTAATGCGTTTAAAGCGCGTTTATCTGAGCAGAATTTAACCTTAAAGCAGGGGGGGCGCTTCTACCATGTGATGGGACATCACGATAAAGCAACGGCAATGAAGGTTCTTTTAAATCAGTTTTATGATGTTCCAACCTCTCAAGTGGTCGTCGCCTTAGGTGACAGTGAAAATGACCGGGATATGTTGGACTTTGCCGATTATCCTGTTGTCATTCCAAATGATGGCGCAAACATTTTTAACTATCCTTCTTTTTTCAAAATAACCCAAACAGCCCCAGAAGGTTGGTTGGAAGCGATCGATAAATTATTAGCCATTCCCAACCTGGCGCATCCAACCCACCCTTAATCAATAAAACGCAACTTTAGGAGCGTCAATTATGAGTGATTTTTTTCAAAATGGCACGGTAACCACTTTTCATAATATTACCAATCGACCTGTTGAAGATTTGGAAAAAGAGTTATGTCAGTTTTCCCAAAAAAAACCCTTAGGACTCATTCTGCCTTCTTTATTTAGTGAACTGGAAAGGCCTGCTTTAGCCACTATCGTTAACGAATTGCAACAGGTTCCTTATTTAAATCAAATTGTAATTGGCTTAGATCAGGCGAATGCTAAACAATTTGCTTATGCAAAAGATTATTTTTCAGACCTGCCACAGCAGACTCGAATTCTTTGGAATGATGGTCCAAGAATGCAATCGCTTTTAGCCGAATTGAAAAAGAAGGGGTTGGCACCTAAAGAGCGTGGTAAAGGGAGTAATGTTTGGAATTGTTTTGGCTATGTTTTGGCCTCTGAACAGTCCGAAGTGGTGGCGTTACATGACTGTGATGTTTTAACTTATCAGCGTAGTTTATTGGCTCGATTAATTTACCCGGTTGCACACCCCACTTTCAATTTTGCCTTTTCAAAAGGCTATTATCCACGCTATGCGGACGGCAAATTAAATGGCCGTGCCTCTAGACTATTGGTCACACCATTATTGCGTGCTTTGAAGGGGGTCGTTGGTCAAGATGATTTACTCAGTTATCTGGACAGTTTTCGTTATCCTTTGGCCGGAGAGTTTGCATTAGATGTCCATTGTTTAAAAGAGCTTCGTATTCCGTCTGATTGGGGGTTGGAAATTGGGGTTTTGTCAGAAGTATTGAAAAATTATTCAAACCGTCGCATTTGCCAAGTAGACATTGCAGATGTTTATGACCATAAGCATCAGGCGGTTTCTTTCGAAGATAAACAATCTGGTTTGTCGAGAATGAGTCAAGATATCGCCAAATCGCTCTATCGTAAACTCGCGGTAAGAGGTCATCCATTTTCTAATAGCACCTTGAGAACCATTCGTGCCCGCTATTATCGTACCGCACTGGATCAGTTGGAGTCTTATGCCTTTGATGCCGAAATGAATGGTCTTGGGTTGGATTTACATAGCGAAGAACAGGTTATTGAGTTGTTTGCGGCCAATATTTTGGAAGCCGGTAAGGCGTTTGTTGAATCCCCAAGTGAAGTCCCGTTTATGCCTAACTGGAATCGTGTAATGAGTGCCTGTCCAGATATATTGGAAAAACTTTATGATGCGGTTGAGCAAGATAACCAATTTCCCTCATAGTTAGAGGAAACTCAAAATGAAAGCTAACCTAGCACGTATTCGGCAACGGCTGGAAGCCTGTTACGCAAAAGAATCAAGCCAATTTGCCTACGAACAAATTTTAATAAAGTTGCAACCTTTCCTCCAGCGTGATGTGGCCGCCGACTCAACCGTCAGCCGTTGGTCACAAGAGGATGTGGTGTTGATTGCCTACGGGGATACGTTTTTATCAGAAGGAGAGGTTCCTTTACAAACCTTAAATAAGTTTTTAAAGGAATACCTAAAGGAGGCTATTACCACTGTCCATATTTTACCTTTTTGCCCATATAGCTCGGATGATGGCTTTTCCGTGATTGACTATACCCAAGTTAACCCAGATTTAGGGGATTGGGACGATATCGCATCTATTCATCAGGATTATCATTTGATGTTTGATTTGGTGATCAATCATATTTCCAGGGAAAGCTTGTGGTTTACCGACTACAAAGCAAATATCGAACCGTTCAATTCATTTTTTATTGAAATGGAAGGGACAGAGGATATCTCGCAAGTGACTCGCCCTCGTAACACGCCATTATTGGTTCCTGTCTATACACACCGAGGTCGAAAATGGGTGTGGGCAACCTTTAGTGCTGACCAAATTGATTTAAATTTCAGTAATCCACAAGTCCTTTTAAAAATGGTCGATATTCTCATTTTGTATCTACAAAAGGGTGCAAGAATTATTCGTTTAGATGCGATTGCCTTTTTATGGAAGCAGCTTGGTACTGCTTGTATCCACCTTCCAGAAACGCATGCAATTGTTAAAATTTTGCGCGAGATTATGGGACTGGTCAGACCTGACAGTATCTTATTGACGGAAACCAATGTTCCTCACATAGAAAACCTGTCCTATTTTGGACAACAAGATGAAGCGCAAATGGTTTATCAGTTTGCTTTAGCCCCGTTATTACTTCATGCGTTGCATCGTGGTGATGGTCGCTATTTAACGGATTGGGCTAGCAACTTAGAAGCGCCACCGGCAGGGTGTACTTTTTTAAACTTCACCGCATCGCATGATGGAATTGGTGTTCGTCCGATTGAGGGTATTTTGCCGCAACGTGAGGTGGATGATTTGATCACCAGTATGCATCGACTCGGCGGGTTTGTCACCACCAAAACCAATGCCGATGGCACCGAATCACCTTATGAAATCAATATTGCGCTATTCAGTGCATTTCGAGAAACCTTTCATTCCAATGGGCCAGATCAATGGCAAGTCGATCGATTTATTTGTTCGCAAAACATTATGATGACCCTACAAGGTATTCCGGCTTTTTATATTCACAGTTTTGTCGCAACACCGAGTGACCGAGAAGGGGTTGAAAAAACCGGACGAACCCGCTCTATTAATCGACGACGATGGGATTATGATTATTTACAAGCGTTGATAGAAAGTGGACGCACATCAAATGCAGAAGTCCTCAAACGTTTAACGAATATACTGCAAAGACGTAAAAAACACCGAGCGTTTCATCCCGATACGCCACAACAGGTCATCGACATAGGGTTCGATTTTTTTGCGCTCTGGCGAGACAGTGCAGACTTGAAATTTCCATTATTAGCCATTCACAACCTTTCCAATGACATCAAAATAGTGAATTTAAGTGCCATTGCAGGTTTTGAACGATTTAGTTATTGGGTTAACTTGCTGGACAATGGTGTGGTCTCTAGTGCGGAAGACCAATATGTATTAAAGCCCTATCAATCAATTTGGTTGATGCCAGAAACCGTTGACCATGTTTCGGCACTTTGGGCACCTTTTACCGATTGATTGAAAACAAAGGATTCGAGCACAGATGAAAACCATCTTACTGGCACCTGACTCCTTCAAAGGCTCTCTTAGTGCCGTTGAATTTTGTCATATTGCTGAACAAACGCTTCATAACTTGGACGCAAATATTCAGGTTATTAGTCGACCTATGTCGGATGGCGGAGAGGGGTTTGTTGATGCGTTTATTTATGCGGGCATGGCCGAACGACAAACGCGCATTGTTCAAGATCCGTTAGCAAGACCTGTTTCCGCAGACTTTGCATGGCAATCGACAACGAAAACAGCCATCGTTGAAATGGCTCAGGCCTCTGGGTTACCGCTTCTTTCTATTGAAGAGCGAAATCCACTTAAAACCACAACCTATGGAACGGGTCAACTGTTACAAGCCGCTGTTGACATGGGGGCTAAGAAAATCATTTTAGGTTTGGGGGGGAGTGCAACGCATGATGCCGGGATGGGGGCCTTACAAGCGTTGAAATTTAAATGTTTAAATGCATCCGGCGATTCTATTGCGCAAGGTTCGGAAGCATTAATTGATCTCAATCAAATTATCGATAATCAACCAGGCCTGGCCGAAATTGATTGGGTTATGGCCTGTGATGTCAATAATCCTTTATTAGGAGAAAAGGGTGCCACCGCCATTTTTGCACCTCAAAAAGGCGCCTCTAATGAAATGCTACCAACTTTGGAAAAGCATATGACGCACCTGGCAAACCAACTGGATCGGTACAGTGATAAAGAGGTGCGCCATATCCCTGGAAGTGGCGCAGCAGGCGGTATGGCAGCCAGTTTTGTAGCCATATTAAATGCGAAATTGGTATCCGGTTTTGAGTTGTTATCAGACTATTTATGTCTGCCTCAATTGTTTGAATCACAGGCCATCGACCTGGTGATTACCGGGGAAGGGATGATTGATCAGCAGAGTCTGTTTGGCAAACTCCCTTTCCGAATTGCCCAACTTGCCCAACAGCACCAAACCCAAACCGTTGCGCTCTGTGGCAAGTTAGCCCTCGATAAAAAAGATTTCTTTCCATTTAAACACTGTCTATCTATTCACCCACAGACAAAGCTATCTTTAGCGGATTGCTATGCACAAACCCCTCAAAACCTAGCTAAAACACTTCAGGAAGGCATCAATCAATGGCTTAGATAATCAGTTTTTTTATGTTTTTTTAATAAAATTTATTGATTATCTTCGCCTCGCATATTTCGTTAGACTGCCCACATTAGCCTTCCCTTGTCAATCTGGCTTAGCCTATTGGCGCTTTGTGTAGTATTAAATGGAATCAATCCTAATACATATGAACAATAAGAACCAATATACAGATTCCAAAAGTCTGAGTAAAACCATGTTACTCGGTGCCTTAATTGCTGCACTGGCCGTATTTTCCATGACAATGATTGCTGCGTCCAAAATTTTTACCGAAAGTTTGTCTAAACAAACCGAACGCAGTGCAGAGACGTTGATCACGCTGTCTTTTAATAATATGTATCAAATTATGAGTAAAGGCTGGAATCGAGATGAATTGCTGACATTTTTAGCTGAAATGGAGCAAACCTATTCTGAACATGATTTGCGCTTTTCGATCTATCGTTCTGACATTGTCAACGGCCAATTTGGCGAGTTAGACTCAAAGATTAACCCTGATGTACAACCGCTATACGATGAGGTTCTACAAACCAAGGCACCCTTGACGATTGAAACACCGAATGGCATTCAGACTTTAAAACCGCTTATTGCTAAACAGGTATGTTTACAATGTCATACTCAAGCAAAAGTGGGAGATATTCTTGGCATTATGGGGGTTCAGCAACCCATATCTCAAATGGTTGCAACAGCACGCAATGAATTTATTTTATTAATGCTGGTATTGATGCCCATTCCTTTATTATTCGCTGCTTGGGTGGGTAGACGTTTTTCCAAGAGTGTTATCAAAAGTATTATGGTGCTTGATGAGCACATTTCATCCATTCATCGAGTGGATGACTTGGCCAAACTCACGCATGAAGATGCGGTTTTTAAATATCGTGAATTCCAAGTGTTAAATAAAAGCCTCAAACAACTCGGCGATAAATTGAAACATATTGCCATTGACCGCGATATTCTGGATTTTGAAATTCAATTACTCGATAAACTGGTTTTGTCTTCTGAGTTGATTAAAGATTGGAAGCAACATATCTGTATCTTAATGAATGAAATTAATTATATTTTGCCGCTCTATACGATGTTTGTAGTGTTTCGTACAGATGATATTGAACAGTATGTCATTGAGATTTTTTGGTTGGGCGTTCCGAGTCAAAAAATTCAAAAAGAAATGGAAGCCCATGCCAAAGTTTTATTGTCAGCCAATTCCATTTTTGATACTGGCTCGGTCTTTAAAGTCAATCACACCTATACCACAAATGATCCTTTAGAAGTGCAAACCCGAATTAAAACGCAAAGTAAAAGTTTATTGCTTGAAACCCCCAAAATTGGTGGGGTTGTTGGTCTGGGCGTTGAGACGTTTCCTCCTAAAGAATCTTCACGCTCGGTGGTGGTTGAAAGTGTCTTAACGACACTCGTCAATGTTATCGGTTCGATTAAAGCCATTAATAAATTCACCAAAGAGTTAGAGTATTATGCAACGCGAGATCCGTTAACCCATCTTTATAATCAACGCGTCTTTACCGAAATGTTGTCTTATGAAGTGGTGAGAGCCAAGTCTCATGGGTATCATTTTGGCTTGTTAATGATTGATTTTGATAATTTTAAGCTGATTAATGATCAATATGGCCATGCTTTTGGCGATGAAGTCTTGCAAAATTTTGCGCAAGTTATCAAAACGGTTCTAAATGAAGGCGATATTTTTGCGCGTTATGGTGGTGATGAATTTTGTGTGATTCTGCCTGAAAGAGATTTGGATGCAGCGATTGAAGTGGCCGAAAAATTACTGGAAGCCACCCAAGGCTTAAAATTGCTTTCGCCAAAAGCCGATACGGTTTCTATTGCATGCTCGGTCGGAATCAGTGTTTACCCAGACCATGCAGACAATAAAGAAGACCTGTTTATGGTCGCTGATAATATGCTTTATCGTGTTAAAGACAGTGGCAAAAATGCCTTATCTTATCCGCAAGAAGGAGACTTGGTTCAAGCCTATAAGGAATTTAATGATCAAAGTGTCTTTATTTTACATTCACTTGAGACGGGTGAACCGATTGAACCCAATTATCAGCCAATTGTAAATACTCGGAATGGCAAGATTGAAATCCATGAATTATTAATGCGTTTACGTCAAGAGGGGCAATTGATTAGTGCTGGCCGTTTTATTGAAACGGCTGAACACATGGGGCTGGTGAATCAAATGGATTTGATTCTCATTGATAAGGCGCTAGCGAATATTCATGAAACAGGCTACGATGGATTACTGTTTATCAATCTATCGCCCAAGGCAATTGTGGCCAGTGAGTTTATTAAAAAAATTCAAACGCTGACGCTTAAATATGACATAAACCCTCAGCGCATTGTTTTTGAAATTACCGAACGTGAAACAGTTGGCAGTGTCAGTTTACTAGAAAAGTTTGTGATTGAATTACGCTCGCAAGGCTTCCGGTTTGCGATTGACGATTTTGGCTCAGGATTTTCCTCTTTCCAATACCTAAAACGATTCCCGGTGGATTATATTAAGATTGAAGGTGAATTTATTAATAATATGGCGAAGGATAAAATCGATTTAGCCTTTGTGGAAAGTGCAGTTAATATGGCCAAATCATTGAATATCCAAACCATTGCCGAGTTTATAGAAAACGAAGAGACGTTGACTTTGGTGAAAGAACTGGGAATTGATTATGCACAAGGATTCTTCCTCGCGACGCCGCAATCAGAATTTTTGACACAGTTAAAACCTGATGTCCAAAAGGTTATGGAGGCATCAGCATAAACAAAAAAGCAGCCAGGCCTGGCTGCTTTTAGCATCAATCTTTATGGACTAAGCACCTGTTTTAGGAGATCCGGAATGCGGACCTCTAGGGGCTTTGGGGCGATGCCTTTTGGTGGCTTCAGTTGTGCGTTTGGGTTCGGAAGAGGATCTTTGCGGAGGGTTTCTTTTGGGTTTTTTCGGTTGAGCCGGCTTTTTCGGTTTATGATTTAAACGCGTTTCAGCTAATGCACTGTCGGGTTCAAAACCTTCAATATATTTTCGAGTCAAGAGTTGCTGAATTAAGTTTTCAATGTCTGATAACTGTTTAATTTCATCTGCACTGACTAATGAAATTGCTTCACCTTCAGCACCTGCTCGCCCTGTTCGACCAATACGATGCACATAATCTTCTGGTACATTTGGTAGATCAAAATTCACCACATGAGGTAATTGGTCAATATCAATGCCTCGCGCAGCAATATCGGTTGCAACTAAGACTTGAATTTCACCCGCTTTAAAACGCGCTAAAGCCTGAGTTCGTGCGCCTTGACTTTTATTGCCGTGAATGGCAGCGGCTTTAATGCCTTTGGTTTCTAACTGCTTAGTTAAACGATTGGCACCATGTTTGGTTCGAGAAAACACCAAAACTTGTGACCATTGATGGTGATGGATCAGGTGGATTAACAAGGCAGCTTTACGGCCTTTATCCACAGGGACAATCCACTGGGTGACTGTTGTAGCGGTGGTATTACGCGGACTAACAGAAATTTCAACGGGGTTTTGTACCAATCCTTTTGCCAGTTGGCGAATCTCTTCCGAAAAGGTCGCTGAAAACAATAAGTTTTGACGTTCTTTAGGCAATGCTTTGATAATACGTTTGATATCGTGAATAAATCCCATATCCAACATGCGGTCAGCTTCATCTAAAACGAGAATTTCCAGCTGATCAAATTTAATGGCATTTTGTTGGTATAAGTCTAATAAGCGCCCCGGCGTGGCAACCAAGATATCAACCCCTTTGCGTAATTTCATCATTTGCGGGTTGATTTTAACGCCCCCAAACACCACGGTTGAGCTTAAAGAAAGGTTGTTACCATAGGTTGCTACGCTGGCACTGACTTGCGCCGCTAATTCACGCGTAGGTGTTAAAATTAGCACTCTAGCTTGGTTTGCTTTGGCTGGCGTTCCCTGATGGATTTTCTGTAAAATCGGCAGGGTAAAACCAGCTGTTTTTCCGGTGCCTGTTTGTGCTGCGGCCATCACATCCTGACCTGTTAAAATAGCGGGAATGGCTTGGGCTTGAATCGGGGAAGGGGTTTTATAGCCTTGTTTGCTGACGGCGTCCAAAATTTCGGCACAGAGTCCGAGGTTTGCAAAACTCATAAAAAATCTCGTTTGATATTATTTCATTTGAAATGATTGGCAACCTTGCCAAAAAAGGGGCAAGCTTACCTTATATTGAGGGTTTATGCGACTTTTTAATTAAAGCAGTAGAAAAAAACCCAGGCCTGGGGGTTTATGATCGATATGCCAGTCTATTAGCTATTACCGACTGAGCATTCAATTAAGTGTAGCGATACAACGTTTGCCAAATCAACAAACGTTGCCTTAGCCGTGTCGTTAAGGTTTCCTTCAAAAGGGATGGTTATTGACGAATACCTTCAATTTCCAAAGCCAAATCAACATGGGTAGAAGCCGGCCCTAAATTATAAGTAATGCCGTAATCCGCTAATTTCAAACGGGTTGTTCCGGAAAAACCGGCACGATAACCGCCCCAAGGATCTTTGCCTTCACCCACTTTAGTGGCATGGATTTCAATCGTTTTTTTGACGCCATGCAAACTAAAGTCCCCTTTAATGATAAGACTGCCATCCGCTTTTGCGGTGACGGACTGACTTTTAAAAGCCGCGGTAGGGTATTTTTTCACATCCAAAAATTCATCACTACGAAGGTGTTTATCTCTTTCGGCGTGGTTAGAGTTAACACTAGCCGTATCAATGGTCACGGAAACCTGACTGTTGCTTGGTTGTTTTGCATCATAACTAAAATCACCTGAAAATTTTTCAAAACGACCTTTTAACCAACTGTAACCTAAGTGTTTTATTTTAAAATTGATGGAGGCATGCATTCCTTTGGTATCAATTTGATAGTGCTCTGCTGCGTGGGATGTTGTTGAGAATAGCAATAGGGCGGCGATTAAAGTCAGTATTTTTAGATAAGATTTATTCATGATTGATCTCCTTTTGAGGTCTTGTGGTTAACATTCGAATTAAAGTGGCATCGTGATTCATAAAATGGTGTTTTAACGCCGCTATCGCATGAATGCCTGCAAAAATGATTAAACTCCAAGCTAGCCAGAAATGGATCTCTCCAGCCAAATCCGCTTGGTTATTAAGGTTGAAATGGATTGCCGGAATCGCCACTCGGTTAAAGACAAGCAGTGGATCATCTTCTGCTGTGGAAATCATATAACCACTGATACCCAACGCCAGCACCAAAAAGTAAAATAGTTGGTGTACCGTAGCGGCAGCCAATTTCAATAAGTTTGGTTGCGGAACCGGGGCGGGAACAGGGTTCGTCCAGCGCCAACCATATCGAAACAACATGAAAATGACTGTCACAACGCCAAGACTGATATGTAAAGCAGGGGCTTTATGGTACCAGGAATCATAAAGCCCCAATTCCACCATCCAAACCCCTAGCCCAAATAAGCCAAATAATGCAAAAGCGATTGACCAGTGTAATAGAATACTGACCCAGCCATAGCCTTGTGGTGAATTCCTTAACATCTATTCAATCCATTTATCCCTTGGTTTCAACTCAGGTCATAGCATAACGCGATTAAATTTCAGTGCAAAGTCGGATTCTTCAAAAACACTGTTGCTCAAAAAGAAACAATCTAACAATCACCCCTAATAATGTGGCGGGGGTGTTTCTTCAGAAGG
The DNA here is from genome assembly GCA_002779995.1 of Piscirickettsiaceae bacterium CG07_land_8_20_14_0_80_44_28. Taxonomy (GTDB): domain Bacteria; phylum Pseudomonadota; class Gammaproteobacteria; order Thiomicrospirales; family Thiomicrospiraceae; genus Hydrogenovibrio. Next base: position 13,526 of record PEWX01000086.1, on the reverse strand, counting down.
ACGTTTAATCTCAGCGCCCATGTCATTTTTGAGTTGTTTGAGAAGGCTGGAAACAAATTGAAGTTGACTTTTTAATTGTTGAATTTCCAGGTGTTGTTGTCCAATTGCATCATTCAGATGATCCAGCATATCTTCTTGATAAGCAGAGCGAATTTCAAGGGATTCTATCTTTTGCTGCAAAGTATCAGCTTTTATCTCGTTGGCCATAATAGGGGTTCCATCTCTTGAGAGGCTAAATCCGTTAAGACAACACGGTCATGAACCGGTGCTTGTAATGTGATTTGGGTTTGCATGAGTTCATCCCGTCTGAAATAGTAACAAGTCAACTGATCACCCGCTTGATAACGTGCCAATAGGGTGTCAACGTCTTCGATTGTTTTTACTTTTAATCCGGCTAACGCAATGATTTCATCACCAGCAGCCAATCCCGCTGTTGCAGCGGGTTGTGCTTCCCAAACATGGGTTAATAGAATCGTTTGGTGTTCAGTTGGTTGACTGTTTGCACCTAAAGCGCAAGGGGATGGTTGGGTCGTTGCCACCCCCCCTTGGTCTTTGACATGGGTTGCCGGTCTGAGTGAAAATTGAATGCCAAACGGTGCAAATAGCGATTCAAAATCGAGGTCTTCAGTGCCATAAAGTGCTTTTGCAAAGAAATCGGTTAGCTTAATGCCAGTGACTTGACTGCAAATTTCTTCTATCTCTCCTTCCTCTAAACCGATTGCTGTTTGACCATAATGCTGCCATAAAAAGCACAATACGGTATCCAATGATTTTTGATTAACTGTTTCAGCTCTAATGGTTAAGTCAAGTGCTAGGGCAATTAAACTGCCTTTGGTGTAATAGCTAACGATGGCATTCGGCGCATTTTCATCTTGTTGATAAAACTTAGTCCAAGTATGCCAGCTGGATTCTGCTACCGATTGTTTAAAACGACCCGGCATCCGATAAACCCGTGTCATTTCAATGGCCAATTGGTTTAAATAGGCTTGACGATTTAAAATGCCTGCACGATAGAGCAACTGACAATCATAATAAGAGGTGATACCTTCAAACCACCAAAGTTGACGGGTATAAACGGGGTCAAGCAGACTCGGGCGCTGATAGACTTTGGGTTGAATGCGTTTGACATTCCACAGATGAAAATATTCATGTGCACACAATTCTAAAAACTGTGTATAGCCGGTGGTTCTTTTTTCGTCATTAATATAGGGTAAGTCATTTCGGGCGCAAATCAATGCAGTTGAGTTCAAGTGTTCTAGGCCGCCATAATCCTTTTCGGTAACGGTCACCTGAAATAAATAACGTTCAATTGGGTAGGGTGCGCCAAACAAACTCAACTCAGCTTCACAAATTTGCTTTAAATCGGTAACCAGCTGAGTCTGGTCAAGTTGCTCAAAATTAACGCGACCCGTGATCACCATTTCATGCGGGATGCCAGCCGCATCAAATTGCAACCGATGGAAACTTCCCATTTCAACAGGGTATTCAATCAAGTCCCAATAATGGCGGGCTTGGTAAATACCGAACCCGTGTGTATCAAGCTCTTTACTAGGCAGGGTTGTGGCCACTTTCCAATGTTGCGTTTTATCCGTAGATTGAAGAATCACCTCGCAAGGTTGCTCTCTTTGTCCTTCAACGGCTAAAAACAAACTGGTGCCATTAAAAAAGCCATGGGTTAAATCAAGGTGAGCACCTCTAACAGATAAATCCCAAGCATAAACTTGGTATTCAATCACTAATGCACCGGGGGATACTTCTATTTGCCAACGACTTATGTCCAAAGGTTCAATTTTTAGTTTCTGACCCGATCCGGTTTTAGCTTTTAAATCAATGAGATGTTTGGAGAAGTCTCGAATTAAATAACTCCCGGGGATCCATTTGGCTAAGGAGATAACCTGTCCGAGCGGATCGGGATTTTGAATGAAACACGTCACCGAAAACAGATGACTTTCAGGGTTTTTAGGCGTGATTTGATAACGAATTGCAACCTTATCCAATGTAATGTCCTTTTTATAAATACTTCGATTGAGGTATCTTAGTACATCGCAATGCGAAGTTAAAATGAAAAGCGGATCAATTCCACCCTACAATCGAAAAGGATTGCCTTTATAATAGGCAGCAATTCAAAACCCATACTCACTGATCTTGCTGATATTTTTTGCAAAGGTGGCTACCAAATCAGTGAGCTTGTTCGAAAAAAAGGAGTTTTTTGTGGTTAAAACGCGCTTTGCCCCAAGTCCTACGGGGTATTTACACATCGGCGGAGTCAGAACCGCGCTTTTTTCATGGTTATATGCCAAAAAAAATAAAGGCGAATTTACGCTACGAATTGAAGACACTGATCGAGAGCGTTCCACACAAGCCTCTGTTGATGCCATTTTAGAAGGCATGTCTTGGCTTGGCCTGGATTACAATCATGGGCCTATCTATCAAACTGAACGATTTGACCGTTACAAGACGGTGATTCAAGATTTGATGGAGAGAGGTCTCGCATATTACTGTTATGCATCACCGCAAGAACTTGAACAGATGCGCGAACAACAGCGCGAGCGAGGGGAAAAACCTCGCTATGATGGCCGCTATCGTGATTTTATTGGTTCTCCACCTGAGAATGTCAAACCGGTTATTCGTTTTAAAAACCCGCAGGAAGGCGATGTTTTAATTGAAGATTTGGTTAAGGGAGACATTCGCGTTTCCAATAGAGAGTTGGATGATTTAGTTATTGCTCGTTCGGATGGCACACCCACCTATAATTTAACGGTTGTTGTTGATGACTGGGATATGGGGATGACCCATATCATTCGGGGGGATGACCATATTAATAATACCCCTCGCCAAATTAATTTATACAAAGCTTTAGGCGCGCCGGTTCCCAAATTTGCTCACATTCCAATGGTGTTAGGTTCCGATGGTAGTCGTTTATCAAAACGTCACGGCGCTGTTTCTGTTCTGCAATATCGTGAGGAGGGGTATCTGCCGGAGGCGCTACTGAATTACTTGGTGCGTTTAGGCTGGTCTTATCAGGATCAGGAAATTTTTAGCATGGCTGAAATGATTGAATACTTTGACTTAGAAAGCGTCAATTCTTCTCCGTCCACTTTCAATCTTGAAAAGTTACAGTGGATTAATCAACAACACATACAAACTACGCCAATTGACAATCTGGTAAGCCATCTAATGCCCTTTATGATCCAAAAGGGGATAGATCCAACAAAAGGGCCGGCGCTTGCCAAAGTCGCAAACCTATTAAGAGAAAGGGCGAAAACCTTGATTGAAATGGCAGAGGCGGCTGGCTATTTTTATCACGATTTTGACGAGTTTGAAGCGACGGCTGCTAAAAAACACCTCCGTCCCGTTGCGGCTGACCCCTTAAAAGCGGTGCAAAATAAATTGGCTTCACTTCCTAGTTGGGATGCTAAAGAGATACATCAGGCGATTCATACCACTGCGGAATCTTTAGGGATTGGTATGGGGAAAATCGGCATGCCATTAAGGGTTGCGATTACCGGCGGGGGGCAATCCCCCTCTATTGATGCCACTGCTGAATTGATTGGCCGAGAAAGGTGTCTTGCCCGTATCGATATGGCACTGGCGTTTATTCGTGAACGTGAAAATAATACTTGAACTTAATAAAAGGCACCTCGATTATTTTTTTCGCGAATCGAAAAAATACTTGACCCCTTCAATAAGTTCTATATAATACGCGCTCATCAGCTACTGGGGGCTATAGCTCAGCTGGGAGAGCGCAACACTGGCAGTGTTGAGGTCAGCGGTTCGATCCCGCTTAGCTCCACCAATCGCTGGTATATCTTTTTTGTTTTTGGGTTCACTAGGCCGAACTTTTTTAAAGAAAACAGATGAGGTAGGGCGCAAGCCAAACACAGAGTTAACATGCGTTAATTCAATCTGTGTCCCGTTCGTCTAGAGGCCTAGGACACCGCCCTTTCACGGCGGTAACAGGGGTTCGACTCCCCTACGGGACGCCATTATGCGGGAATAGCTCAGCGGTAGAGCACAACCTTGCCAAGGTTGGGGTCGCGAGTTCGATCCTCGTTTCCCGCTCCAAATTATAAGCGGATGAAATTGTCTACTTCTAGGTCAGTAGATTCAGCGATTTCATCTTCTGCTTGTTGAAATACAAGCCGAATGACAAGTCATTCAAAACTTGTCCCGTTCGTCTAGAGGCCTAGGACACCGCCCTTTCACGGCGGTAACAGGGGTTCGACTCCCCTACGGGACGCCATTCCTAAAGCCTGATTAGCAAATTGTTAATCGGGCTTTTTTTATTTTGGGGATGCCAAAATGGCAGCAGGTTTATTTCTTGCTTTATTTGTCATTAAAGAATATAAAACCTATCACCTAAACTTGGTTACACTATCGTTTAGTTGCAACCCCTTTTCATTTTTGGAGACGTTATGAATCAAGCAGATATTGGGCTAATTGGCCTTGCCGTTATGGGACAAAATTTGGTTTTAAATATGGCAGATCATGGATTTCGTGTTTGTGTTTACAACCGTACCTATGATAAAACCGAAGCTTTTCTCAAAAATCAAGCAGGAGACCGACCGATAGAGGGTGCAGATTCGCTTCAAGCGCTTGTCAGCAATCTAAAACAACCTCGTAAAGTCATGTTAATGGTTAAGGCAGGTGAGGTCGTAGATTCCTTTATTGATCAGTTAGTCCCCTTATTAGCGCCAGGGGATATGATTATTGATGGGGGGAACTCTTTATATACTGACTCGATTAGACGCACTCAAGACTTGAAAGAAAAAGGTATTTTATTTATCGGAGCGGGTGTTTCCGGTGGAGAAGAGGGTGCCAGAACCGGTCCATCCATTATGCCGGGCGGAAATCCTGATGCCTGGCCAGCCATTCGGCCTATTTTTCAAGCGATTGCCGCTAAAGCAGATGGCATGCCTTGTTGTGATTGGGTGGGTCAAGATGGTGCAGGACATTATGTCAAGATGGTGCATAATGGCATTGAGTACGGTGACATGCAACTCATTAGTGAAACCTATCAATTAATGCGATGGGGTTTGGGACTTAGTGCTGATAAATGTCATGAGGTCTTTAAAAAATGGAATCAAGGCGTATTAAATTCTTACTTAATTGAAATCACCGCAGATATTTTACGCTTTAAAGACAGCGATGGCTTGCCGCTCGTTGATAAAATCTTAGATGCAGCTGGGCAGAAAGGCACGGGTAAATGGACAGGCATAAGTTCTTTGGAACTGGGGACACCCCTAACTCTGATATCAGAATCGGTTTACGCCCGCTGTTTATCCGCTTTAAAACAGCAAAGAGTGGCCGCAGCCGAACGTTATCCTGTCGCTGATAAACCCCATTTATCAGAAGATGAAATAGAAATGCTATTACAAGCCATCCACGATGCACTCTATGCCTCTAAAATCATTTCCTATACCCAAGGCTATATGCTAATGTCAGAGGCCGCTAAAACCTATGGTTGGAATCTAAACTATGGCGGCATTGCTTTAATGTGGCGAGGCGGCTGTATCATTCGCAGTACTTTTTTAGGTGAAATCAAACAAGCTTATGATGAGGCTCCTCAACTCGACAATCTTCTTAGCGCACCGTTCTTTGAAAATGCCATTAAAGATGCAGAAAGCAACTGGCGCAAGGCGGTTGTGTTTGCTATTCAATCTCAAGTCGCTACCCCCGCATTAAGCTCGGCATTGTCATTTTTTGATGGTTACCGCACTGCCTCGTCACCGGCTAATTTATTACAGGCACAAAGAGATTATTTTGGTGCCCACACTTACGAAAGAGTGGATGCACAGAGAGGCAAGTTTTTTCATACTGACTGGATTCAAGTCCGGCGGTCAAATCAGCTCTAGCACTTACGAGGTTTAATCATGTCTTTAGCGTGTACCTATGTTGTTTTTGGCGCCACCGGAAACTTGTCTTTATCAAAGTTAATGCCTAGCTTTTATCACTTGGAAGAGAGTGGCCGTTTAGATGGCAAGCTTCGTATTCTGGCAATTGGCCGTCGCCCTTGGGATCGCCAGCAATGGCTAAAGACGGTCAGAGAAGCCGTTTTACCGATTGCGCGGGGAGGCTTAAAGGAAGGGGTTTTTGAACGGTTTTGTGATCGGTTAGATTACTTTGAAATGGATGTTGAGAATCCTGATGCCTATACTTTTTTGCAGCAGAAAATTCAAGATTCAGACTGGCCTAATAATATTGCTTACTATTTATCTTTAAGCCCAAACAGCTATGGTAAAGCCATCAGCAATCTGGGTGAAGCGGGTATGCTAAAAGAAGATAATGGTTGGAAGCGAGTGGTGCTAGAAAAACCTTTTGGTTATGACACAGAAAGCGCCAAACACCTTCAGATATCGCTCAATAAATATCTTGAAGAAAAGCAAATTTACCGTATTGACCATTATCTGGGTAAAGGTATGGTGCAAAATATCATGGTATTTCGCTTTGCCAACCTATTAATGGAGCCTCTTTGGAATCGAAACTTTATTGACCACATCCAAATTACCCATGCAGAGGATAGACCCATCGGTACTCGGGCGGGTTATTATGATACTAGTGGTGCGATGCGTGACATGATTCAAAGTCATTTACTACAGCTTTTGGCATTGGTTGCCATGGAACCTCCCGCATCAATGGATGCGGAAGATTTGAGGGATGAAAAGGTTAAATTGTTAAAATCAATTCGTCCAATTTCAAAAAAGAATGCCAAAGCCCAGGCTTATCGGGCGCAATATACAGCGGGAGAGCTGAATAATCAGCCGGTAAAAGGCTATTTAGATGAACCTGGTGTTGCACCGGATAGTGTGACGGAAACTTATGCGGCTTTAAAGCTTTATATTGAAAACTGGCGCTGGGCAGGGGTGCCTTTTTATATTCAAACCGGTAAAAATATGCCAAAAACCAAAACCATGGTGTCGATCTGTTTTAAACATGCGCCTAAACAGTTTTTCAGAGACTCTCAAGTAGAAAAAATGCAACCCAACTGGATTATTTTTGGCATTCAACCCGATGAATCCATTAAGGTAGAAATGTTAGCAAAACAACCAGGCCTGGAGATGAATACCCAGCAAATCCGTTTGGATGCAGCCCTAAAACCTTCGGATATCGATTCTAATGATGCTTATGAAGAACTCTTGCTGGATGTCATTAAGGGAGACCGTTCATTATTTTTACGCTATGATGAAGTGAAGGCCGCCTGGAAGGTCGTGGATCCGGTGATTGATGTTTGGAGTACAGAAACAACTTATATTGATACCTATCCTTCTGGCACTTGGGGACCAAAAGGCGCGAGCAAACTGTTTGATTCCTCTGAACAAGATTGGCGGTATTATATTCATCCAGAGAGACAATAAAGATGGTTGAAATTAACAGCCTACCCAAAAACTGGGTGGTGTTTGATTCTGCAGAAGATGTGGCAGAGACACTGGTCACTAAGTTGTGTCACTTAGCACAACAAGCCATTGAAGATAAAGGGTCTTTTACTTTGGTTACCGCTGGCGGAACAACCCCACAAAAATGCTATGAGTTACTCGCCCAACAAACAGCGGATTGGCAAAATTGGCATATTTATATGGGCGACGAGCGTTGTTTACCTGTAGATGATAAGGATCGAAACAGTGTTGCTTTAAGCCAGGCCTGGTTATTTTTTGGAAAGATTCCCAGTCAAAACATCCATTTTATTCCGACTGAATTGGGAAGCGATTTGGCGGCAAAATCTTATGCGCAATTGATTCAATCCATTGATCAATTCGATGTGGTGTTGTTAGGGATGGGCGAGGATGGGCATACGGCCAGTTTATTTCCCGGGCATCACTACCCACAAAATCAATCCGTTGTTATTGAAACTCATTCTCCAAAACCGCCTTCAGAAAGGGTGAGTTTATCTTATGAGAAACTGAGTCAAGCAAAGGTGGTTTTTAAACTCATTACCGGTCAAAACAAAAGAAATGCTGTTAAAGATTGGCTCAAGCAGCAAGCCAACTTACCTATTCAACAAGTTGAAGGCGAACAAACTTGGGTTTATATCGATTCAGCGGCGCTCTAGATTCTAATGAGTGGCTGTCTTCTGATTGAGATTAATTGAAGTAGAAACAATATTTTTAACTTGCTCTAATTGATCTAAAAATGCACCGATATTGCTATTGGGAAGCACCTCAATTTCCATAATCATGGAGACGGATCCATCACTTTTATTCGTATTGGTATCACAGTGATTTAGGTTGATATCCCATTCAGTTAAAACCGTCATCACATCTCTTAACAGGCCTTTGCGATCAAAAGCCAATAAGTTGAGGGTGGCTTCATAGGCTTCAGCTTCCGAGAAATCCTTTTTGTTGTCAAACCTTTGTGTCCAAGCAACCTCAATTAAACGTCTTTGCTCTTCATCTGTGAGATTTAAAATATTGGCGCAATCTTGTTTATGAATTGTAACGCCTCGTCCTCTGGTTACATAACCAACGATCTCATCTCCTAAAGCAGGTTCACAGCAGGGCGCTAATTGTGTTTTCAATTGGGGAGAACCGACCACAAAAGGGGTTCCATCAGCAGCGGATGAGCGTTCACCCGCAATCTGCGGCGGGGCGCTTAAGGGTTTTGTCAATTTAGAACGGGGATTAATCCAGTTTTGAATCGCATCCGTCAGTTGACGTTCATTAATTTTCCCTTTACCCAGTGCCTCGTAAAATGCCTTATCAGAATCGCATTTAAATCGTTCTAACAACAGTTGTAGAGGTATATCTTTAACATGCAATCGTTTAGATTCTTTATTAAATAGCGTTTCACCTGCTTCGATATTGGACTCTTTATTCTGTTGATTAAACCAATGCCTTACCTTGGTTCGTGATCGGCTGTTACCTAAGTATTTTAAGTTGGGATTCAACCAATTTCGATTTGGACTACCTGATTTAACGGCTAAAATTTCAACTTTATCTCCGGTCTTAAGGGGCGTTGTTAATGGCATGATTTTGCCATTAATTTTAGCACCACGACATCTGTGTCCTAACTCGGTATGAATCTGATAAGCAAAATCGAGAGGGGTCGCACCTTGACTGAGCGTCACAATATCACTATTCGGTGTCATCACATAAATATGCTCACTGAGTAGTTCCGTGCTAATCTCATTAAGTAGATCCGGATTATCATTGTATTCAAGCATTTGCCTAACTAAATTAATGCTATTTTCTAAGCTCGGATCAAGCTTTTTACCATCTTCTTTATAGCGCCAATGCGCCGCCACCCCAAACTCGGCATGATGATGCATTTCATAAGTCCGAATCTGTACTTCAACCGGTTTATCTTCAGTACCAACGATAACGGTATGAATCGATTGATAGCCATTTTCTTTCGGGCTGGCAATATAATCATCAAACTCTTCGCGAATATAAGACCAGCGACTATGAATTAAACCAAGTACTTCATAGCATTGCTGTACCGTATCTACATAAATTCTGACTGCTCTCAGATCATAGAGTTCATCAATGGGCACTTTTTTGCGGTTCATCTTTTTCCAGATACTATAAATATGCTTTGGGCGACCTGAAATATGAAAATCAATATGATTGGCTTGCATCATCTCTTTTAAACCATGAATGACTTTTTCAATATAGGCTTCACGCCCCTTACGGTTTGCATCTAACTGACGAGCAACGTCCTGATAGGTATCGGGTTCAAGGTAGCGAAACGACAAATCTTCTAGTTCCCACTTTAATTGGGCGATCCCCAGTCGGTTGGCTAAAGGTGCAAAAATCAGCTGTGTTTCATAAGCGACTTGATGGCGAACTTCCTCAGGTTCATGTTTCAGAGAGCGTAACCGAGCCACTCGATATGCCAGCTTAACAATCATAATACGAATATCCGAAACCATTGCTAATAACATCTGCCGCATCCGCTCGGTCTGAGTCTCATTCGAAATGCGATTTGACTGGAAATCTTTAAAGTGGTTTAAGCGTCGAATACCAATAACCAATTCGGCAATATTATTGCCAAATTGGCTGTTTAAATCATCGATGCTGTAGTGTGGTTCAAGAGCCATATCACTTAATAAAGTGGCGATAAGGGTGTCTCTATCAAGCTTTAAATCGGCGAGAATAATCGCGACATCGATACTTTTTACAAATCGTTCATAAGGTTTATGGCTGACTTCAAAGGCTATTTCACATGCCTTTAAAGCCAGCGCATCTTGTGGATGGGTAGAGAAAATCTTTGCATAAACTGATTGAACAGAATCCATTTTTAAACCTTATGATTTTAAAAAGCGATAACAGCAATCATTTTAAGCGAAAAAATTCTTGCTTTGCAGCTGTTTTGACAGGATTTGTGTACTGAACCCCTTTTGTTTGCCTCATCTTAACAAGCGTTCAGTACCAAGGAAAACGTCTGTATTTTGAATAATAAATTAGAGTAAAATACCAAACTAAAAAAAAACATTTATGACGCTTACCGAATCAGGGGGTTGGCAAAGTCATAAACCATCAATATCCCAAATTCTCAATGAGTATTTCTAGTCTTATGCCTTTCAAATATACCACTCAGCATAAACAAACAAGCACCACAAACAATAGTGCTGAGCATTTCTCAGTTGCGCCGATGTTGGAGTGGACAGATCGACATTGTCGCGTGTTTCACAGACACTTAACACGACACGCATGGCTTTATACTGAAATGGTAACGACGGGTGCAATTCTTTATGGTAATGACTTAGAAAGGTTTCTTGGACATGATGAAATTGATTGCCCTGTTACATTGCAATTAGGCGGTTCCAATCCAACAGAGTTGGCAAGCTGTGCACAGTTGGGAGAAGATTGGGGATACTCTGAAATTAATTTAAATGTGGGTTGCCCGTCAGACAGGGTACAAAATAATATGATCGGGGCTTGTTTAATGGCGCACCCACAGATAGTCGCTGAAGCTGTCAGTGCGATGAAGGCCGCAGTTAAACAAATACCGGTAACTGTAAAAACCCGAATTGGCATTGATGATCAGCAAGATTTTGAAACCCTCGTTAAGTTTATTTCAGCCATTGATAATGCTGGGGTTGATGGGGTCATTATTCATGCCCGAAAAGCTTGGCTACAAGGATTATCTCCCAAAGAAAATCGCAATATCCCACCGTTAAATTATGATTGGGTTCGCCAAATAAAAATGTGTTTTCCGGATTTAAGTGTTGCCATTAATGGCGGCATCTTGTCGCCAGAGATGGGGCAGGGCTTTTTAGAACCGGTAGCCAATAAAGAGGGCAAAATCTTAGCGGCAGTCGATGGCGTTATGATCGGCAGATCCGTTTATGAAAAGCCTTATTTGTTGACGAAGGTAGACCAACTTTACTATGATGATAAGTCACCGATCAACAGCCGAGAAATGGTATTGGATTTAATGTACCCTTATATTGAAAATCATTTATCTCAAGGGGGACGGTTAAATCATATTAGTCGTCATATGTTAGGGTTGTTTTCAGGCTTGCCTGGTGGACGAAAGTGGCGACGCCATATTTCAGAAAATGCCTTTAAACCAGGGGCGGGGATTGAGGTGCTACAGCAGGCTTATCAACAGGTTGCCAGTGAAATTCAACGTATGGAAGATCAAATAATATGATTTTACTTGAGGTTCCTTTTACTGAAAAAGAAGTCGCTAAATCCTTAGGCGCTCGTTGGAATCCTATGGAAAAAAAATGGTATGTGCCTGATGAATTGGAAGATCGGTTATCAGCATTCTCAAAATGGCTTCCGCTACAAACCGTCACCCAGTCAGCTTTATCCTCCGATGCGATACCTGCCAATGAAAGAGCAAAAGGTATTTCATTGTCCCAACTGATGATGCAGGTTCAAGGCGCTATGCGGCAAGCCTTTCCTGGCGCTGTTTGGGTAAAGGCTGAATTAGCCAACCTAAATGAACGTCGCGGCCACCTTTATCTTGAGCTTTCTGAGACGGCCGAATCCGGTCAACCGATCGCTAATTGTCGAGCAATGATATGGCAAAGTCAGGTAAAACGTCTATTAGAACGCTTTGCCTTAGAAACCGGTTCAGCATTAAAAGCCGGCCAAAAAGTCTTGCTATTGGCTGAAGTAAACTTCCACGAGAAATTTGGTTTTTCCTTGGTTATTCAAGATCTTGATCCCAGCTTTACGCTGGGTGAGCTAGAAGCCAATTTAAATAAAATTCGTCAGCAACTGATTGCTGACAAGCTTTATGATTTAAATAAAAACCAGCCGTTTCCGAAAGATTTTTTTCGGGTTGCGGTTATTGCGCCGCCAAATGCCGCCGGATTAGGTGATTTTCGTGCCGACGCTGACCAATTGCAAGCCGCTAACCTTTGCGAATTCAAATATATTTACAGCGCTTTCCAAGGAGATCGCGTTGAAGCAGAAATGTTAGCCGCATTCGAAGCCTTTAATGGCTTGCACAATGCCAAAGCGTTTGATGCGCTAATCATCATTCGAGGCGGTGGTGCTAAATTGGATTTAAATCCTTTAAATGTCTATAGCTTAGCGAAGCAGATTGCTCAAATATCTGTTCCTGTACTAACTGGAATTGGCCATGAGCGAGACACCACCATTTTGGATGAAGTCGCTTGCATGCGGTTTGATACCCCAAGCAAAGTGATTGCGGGAATACGACAATCTATTTTTAGTCGTGCCCAGAAAGCACACCAACATTGGCTGATGATTGAGCGTGCTAGCCGTTTATATGTTCAACAACAAAAACAATCCCTTATTAATTTTGAGAATAGAGTACAAAGGCAAAGCCTTGCGATTACTGAGAAACTAAAGCAGAATTTAGCGCCATTACATTACCAAATTCAAAGACAAAGTTTTAGCTTGCTAGAAGCTGAAAAACATCAACTCCATCAACTGCATCAAAACTTAAACTATCAGGTTAGCGCAGCATTGAATTTACAAAAACTCTTCTTAAATCAGTTTAATCAAACGCTTAAAGACAAACCCTTTAGTTATCTAACGCAAGCCAAAATGCAGAATAAGCAATGGATTGGTTTTATATTAAGTTCAGGACCCAAAACCCAACTCAACCGCGGATTTGCCATTGTCAAAAATCGGCAGGGGGTTCCTATTAAAACAGCAGAATTAGCACGACAACAGTCTCAAATTCATATCACTTTTCGTGATGGCACACTTCAAGCCATTCCGATAGATAAATAAAAAGAAGGAATAGATTTTATGGCAAAGGAAACTTCCAGCGAAAGCTACCAAAAGAACTATGCAAAATTACAAGAAATCGCTCAAAAACTTTCAAACTCAGAAACCATTGATATTGATGAGTTGGTTCCTATGGTTGATGAAGCAACCAGGGCTTATCAAGTGTGTCAGTCACGAATTGAAGCTGTTGAAGCCGCTTTAAACAAGCGCTTGGAGGTAGAAGAGAAAGAAAATGAAGAGACGACAACGACAGCAAACCTTTCTTTTTAACCTTTATCACGGTTTCAAGTAATCCAAGTAATCAATATCTACCCCAAAATGACCAGGCCTTATATGTTGACGTGTTCTCTGAAATAAAGAGAATTTACTAAGGAC
>PEWX01000093.1 GCA_002779995.1 Piscirickettsiaceae bacterium CG07_land_8_20_14_0_80_44_28 | reverse complement strand
TTGGTCAATTTGCAGTTGGGTGTAGCGTTTGTTGAGCACGCCTTTGAGTTTTGGGTTGTCTAGTTCGATGGCGTCTAGCGCGTTATCGATTAACTGACCAACCGAGCGGATTTTTTTGGTGGTTTTGCCATCGGGGATTTCAATCTCGCCAGTAATCACGACTTTGTTTTGATTTTGCAAAAACTCCCAACGCGCGACTTTTGGCACCCAAAATACATTGGCTTCGGTGTAGTAGTCGCGTTCTTCTAGCTCGGTGTTAATTTCTTCTTGGTATTCGGCGCTGTTTTCACCACCAAAATCGGCCGGGTCTAGGTAGTAGTCACTTGTTGGGTTTTTAAATTGAGCGGTGAGTTCGTCGCGACGAATACCGAAGGAGTCGGAAACGTACTTTAAAAACACCAAACCGAGCATAACGTGTTTGTATTGCGAGGCGTCTAACGAGGGCAGGAGTTTATTGGCGCTGGTCCAAAGTTTTTTCTCTAGGTCGTTTAAAAATTGGGTTTCTTGTTGCTGAATGGATTTGCTCATATTTCATTTTTTAGCTTTTGATTGAATTAAGCTATTGTAAGCTGGAAAGGTTTTAATTCAACCATTTGTGCAAACGGTTGTTGCACAAAAAATGCGTATTGCTATTGGGCTAGATGGAACGACCCCCTGTTAATTCGTATAAAGCGGCTAAACGTTAAGAAGGCACTTCACGTTTGTTTTGAACTGCTGCCCAAATAACTGGTAATTATTTCTCTCATATCGAATTCGACCAGCAATAATATCTGGCGCAATTTTAAGTTCTTTAGCAAGGGTATTTACATCTTGAGCGTTCAAAATACCTTGAGTAGATTTTTTGGGCAAAAGCGCCGATTGCGCGAGTTCATCTGCTTCTTTTTCAACTTCTGGGCGATCTTTGGCATCCATATCGTCAATAAACCAGCCTTCGCCATTATCTAAGTGAAGAGCGATATGGGCTAGTTCATGCATCAAGGTAAACCAGAAGTTATCTAAACGGTCATGACGTAACGAGAGTGCTACAACCGGGTTCCCTGTTTCAGCGATGCAAACGGCACCATCTAAGTAGGTTTTTGGTAAATGTTCTTCAAAAATTAAATGAATACCATGTGTATTCAAAAACTCTTTTGCCAGTAGCGGGCCTTGTTGTGACCAAGATAGTTGAGCAACTTGCTTCATCCATTCGAGATTAACGGTGTTTGGATGATAATTAGTGGGTAAACTCTCGCGTTTTGCCAGTTGCAAAACTCGAACTTGCCATGCCCACAGTGCATAGAGGTCTACCTCTTTATCATTTGAGGCATCATGAGCTGTGGTTCTCATGAGCGCTGGCTTTAGGTTAAAGCCTTGCGGCACGCTTGATAAAAATTGAGAAACTTTTTCGGCGGCATATTCTTTCAATTCATGTACAGAACCCGAAAAATCGCCAAAATATCCACGCTTACGCATTTCTGCAAGAGGGAAAGACTGCCATTCAATATCCGATTGTTCAATTTTTTTAAGGCTAGAGTCCTGAATTAAGGTTTCAAGTGAAATTCCTAAGCCTTCATGTAATTTTCGAATCATTGGTAGGCTTAGAGATCTTTTGCCATTTAGGACTTCAGAGACTTTAGATGCTGAACCAATGTAAGGAGTCAAATCTTTGTTTTTAAGTCCCATCTGTTCCATACGAAATTTAATCGCTTCAATGGGCGTTGGTGGTTCAAATGAGAACTGTTCATCCTCATATTTTTCAATCACTAAGGTCAATAGCTCTAATTCATCCGCGGCTTTGGTGCCTTCGGCAGGGTCTTGGTCTATTAAAGCCATTAAACGCTCCATCGCTTGAGCGTGTTCTTGCTCATTTTTAATTACTTTAACGTTATTCATTTTCAATCCCTCAGAAAGTTTTTTTATCGTATTCAGCATGAGTGCCTATCCACTCAATTACAACTATGCCATTTTGGTAATGAACTTTAACAACCAAACGGTAGTGATTACCTTTGATATTAAAAATTACTCGGTTGTCTGCTAAGAAATCAGCGCTTGGATAGCGCGATTTAATGTCATGAGTGTTTTTCCAGCGGCAGCTTTTGTCGGATACCTCATTGTGCCAAGCGTTAACAACACTTCTGGCATCAGCATGTTTCTTGCTGAATTTATCTAACTTGTCTTTGCCTAATAGTCGCATGAACTGCCTTTTCAAGATTTGGTCTTATTATGTCAAATGGTTCCCAAAAAGGGAATTTTTATTTTAGGTTATTTCTCTAGTTTATGTAAGTGCTGCAAAAATCTATATTTAAGTTGTTGTTATTTATTAAAATGATTTTTTCTTATGTTAAGAGGTAACTTAAAGTGAATGCCACGATGAATGCTAGAACACTCTCTTTAATTGGCGGTGCCAGTTACTTTATTATCTTTTTTGCGGCGATCTTTGCGAATTTCTTTGTGATTGAGTCGCTGTTGAATGACCCTGTGAATACGGTGGTTGAAAACGGGGCTTTTGCGCGTGCCGGCATTTTGGCGTTTATGATTACAGTTGTCTTCGATGTGGTAGTGGCTTGGGTGCTTTATGAGTTATTTAAATCGCATCCTTTGTCCGGGTTGAGTGTGTTATTTAGAATGATGCATGCGGCCATTATGGGGGTGGCGATTTTTGCATTGCCGATGGCATTAGCGGCGACTGAAAGCGCAGACATTCTCAGACAAGTTGAACTTTTTAATACGATTTGGCTTATCGGATTGTTCTTTTTTGGTGTTCATCTGATTCTGTTAGGCAATATTATTGGCAGACCTAAAATCATTGCCATCTTTTTGGTGATTGCGGGTGTGATGTATATGGTGGACACCGCAGCGCATTTTATGATGCCGAATTATGATGATTATGCCTCCATTTTCTTGGCGCTGGTTGCGATTCCGAGTATTTTCGGCGAGATGTCTTTTGCGGTTTGGTTATTGATTAAAGGCGGTAAGGACTATTAGTTCGAATGCAAAAATGGCCACCATGCCTAGTGTTTAAGGTGTTTACTTTAAAAGTACAAAATGCTCAACTAAGCGAATCATCAATTCTTTTTGATCGGGCTTACTTTCAGCAACCAATAATGCCAAAGCCACTAACGTATTATCGTTAATTAACGCTTCCACAGGTTTTGCTAAAAAGTGCTGGTTTAAACGCAAATACCATAA
>PEWX01000098.1:565-13681 GCA_002779995.1 Piscirickettsiaceae bacterium CG07_land_8_20_14_0_80_44_28 | reverse complement strand
CTACTACCGCATCAATATCCGCTTGATTAATGGCTTGTTTTCCATAGGGAATAAAGTTCATGGCTTAATCAACACATTCCTTGGCCATGTCCAAGAAACCTTCCGTTGACAACCATTGTGGGTTGGAGCCTGATTGATACTCAAAGCCCATTTCAACCGGCACACCTTTTTCCCCAATTTTATTAACGGTAAAATCAGATTGGTAACTAAACTGGATGGTTGGGCAAATGACAAAGTGGTCATTAAATTCTAACGTCAAGTGACTATCGTCTGCCGGGCACATGGTTTCGTGCATTTTTTCGCCTGGTCGTATACCCACAATTTTGATCGGTAAATCGGGTGCCATGGCTTTCGCCACTTCAACCATATTCATCGAAGGGATTTTAGGCACAAATATTTCACCCCCATGCATTCTTTCAAAGTTCTTCAGTACAAAGTCCACGCCTTGCTGCAAAGTAATCATAAAGCGTGTCATATTTTCATGCGTTATCGGTAATTCTGTCGCTTTTTCATCAATCAATTTTTGGAAGAAAGGCACAACGGAGCCTCTAGAACCGACCACATTGCCATAGCGTACCACAGCAAATCGAGTAGGCTTATTACCGGCTATATTGTTGGCCGCCACAAACAGCTTATCACTGGCCAATTTCGTTGCGCCATAGAGGTTAATGGGATTGGCTGCTTTATCAGTCGAGAGCGCGATGATTTTTGACACATTATTTTTAATGGCGGCACGAATCACATTTTCGGCACCATTAATATTGGTTTTGATACATTCCATTGGATTGTATTCTGCCGCGGGCACTTGTTTTAAAGCAGCTGCGTGAATGACATAATCAACCCCTTCCATGGCCTCTTCCAGTCGATAACGATCACGAACATCCCCGATAAAATACCGCATGCAGGGTGCGTTAAACACCTGCTGCATTTCAAACTGTTTGAGTTCATCTCGGGAAAAGATAATGATTTTTTTAGGCTGGAATCTTTCTAAAATCGTTTTGGTGTAGCGCTTGCCAAAAGAGCCTGTGCCACCGGTGATGAGTATGGATTTATTATTAAACATAGCTTCCCTTATCGACTATAAAGTCTTGCACTAACACCTACGCTAAATTATGCAATAGAATTATGGAACATAATCATACCACTGATTTAAGTGCCGTTACACTGCACATCTTATTATTTAATCGGCCACTAAGCGCATTTCATAACCCATTAAAATCAGCTTTTTTCACTCAAACCACATCGGAATCGGGTATAGTGTTGAAAATTAAATGGAAACTGAGTTTTATCATGCGTTGATTATGCAATTAATTATTTACGATACCGAATTTACCGCTTGGGAAGGATCACAACATCGTGGTTGGGGCTTATCATGGGAAGCCCGCGAACTGATTCAATTTTCAGCTTCCTGTATTCAAATCACCGAGCACACACTAACAATAGAATCCCATTTAAATCTTTTTGTTAAACCCAACAAAAACCCCCTACTGTCTGAATACATCCGGCAACTCACTGGGATTTCACAAGCAGATATCGATAATGGACTTTCACCAAAAGGCTTTTTTCAACAACTGGCGGACTATACACAAAATGGGGATATTGCCATGGCAAGCTGGGGGAATGATTTGCATGTTTTGCAAGAAACCGCCCGGCTTAATCAACTCAACCCTGACTGGATTCAATCTTATGACCTGATTGAGGTTTTTACCCCATTTGATATTAATACCAACGTCAGCAGTGGTGAGCTTTTTCGGCAATTTGATTTGCCATTAGAGATTCATGAACATAATGCATTAGATGATACGCGCAGTTTGGTTGCATCTTTAACCGCCATTCATCAACAAGCCCCTAAAACCACTTTTCAATCCCTTCAAGCACTGATTAACCCAAATTTATAACCGACACGCCCCACTAAGCCGCCTTTAGTAAATCACGATATTTGCTTTCTGCCTTTAACACTTTTTCTAAATAACGACGGGTCTCATCTGATTGATGTTCAAATCTTAATTTACGATAAACCTGTTTCGGACTCATACGATTCAACTGATGCGTTGCCGTTTCCGGCGTTTTGCCAAATAGTTCTAATACGGTTCTCAAACCACCGTTATAAGATGAGATGGTCACCATTTGTTTAATTCGCTCATCTTTAATCTCCGCTAAATAATCGTGTTTTAACAACCCTAAATAGGCGGTGCCCAACCGAATATTGCTTTTCGAATCAAACAACTCGGACAAGCTGGGTTGACCCGGCTTAGCATCAACAAGCTGATAGACATCTTTGCCGGCAGCATCCGCTTTTAACTGCATCAGACCAATGGCATTGGATCGACTGACGGCATTTGGATTAAATGCACTCTCGGTTTCCATTACCGCATAAACCAAAGAAGGCGGAATTTGATATTCTTTTGCATAGTTTTCTACCCAGGCCTGGTAGTTTTTTGCCGGCCCGGAAATGCCATATTCAACGAGGGGGATATGCAATGTAATAAATTTTCCGGCTTCATCCTGATGCTCTTCGACATGATGCTCGATTAAATAATCTGCATATTTAAACGCTTGCATGGGATAACGTACCGGCGCTTTGTGTTGATCCAAGACCCGATGTAAAAAATACGGCCGCTGCTTTAGGTCAATCGGCTGGGTTTTTAATAGATTCGCTTCAGCAAGCGGTGCGTTCGACAATAAAACACGACTGACCGCCTTTTTAATATTTTCAGTGGTTGCTATTTCTTTCGGAAATGCGATAACGATTTCATTGGGATACAAAACCCATTCGGGTAAAGTTGTTGACGTATTCTCGTTGTTTTCATTGCCATTGCCTAAACCGCTCTTTTCAAACAGTGCGGAATGATCATTTGCCTTTAGGGCTAAGGATTGCAGTTCGTTAATTGGCATTGCGCTTAAAACGGCTTGCGCTTTAGCCGGTGGGTGTCTACTGTCTGAATGGTTTTTTAAACCCGTCTGCGTCAGTGGCTTAGCCATAACCATTGGCTTTTGAGCATTTGTTTGACCTTTATCTATCTCAGAGCCAAGATGTGTTACCTGGACAATTCTCGGCGATCGATTCATTGATGGAACGCGATTGGGCTTTTCTGCTAGGGTCGTTGAGGAATAGTAATGAGCGGAAAAGTGTGTAACCCAATGTTGAACCCGTGTCATGGCTTCACTATTAATGGCCATTAACATAAAAGCGGCAACGCCTAAAGAAAGAGTTGTTTTATAAAAAGACACTGTAGCTCCTGTCAAAAAAACGGCTTGGTTGTTTTGACTAAAGCAACTTAGAGGCCAAAGCCTCTAAAGCGTGCTATTCAAGACTAGTTGATAAAATTGAATAAAGAGGAATTTTGAACTTTTGAAAAAATTTGCTGCGCAATCTGCAAGGCATTTTGATGTTGCGTTAAGGTTGAAATGCCTTGAACCAAATCCATTTGCTCAATATTCATTTTGCGCTCTTCCAAACTGAGTTTGAAGGTTTGTCCCGCGTCGTATTGAGCATCAATTCGGTTTTGACGTCCGCCAATCTCTGCCCGAATATCAGCTAACTGGGTTAAGGATTTATCCATATCCGTTACCAAATTATCAGCAGGCGCTTTTCCGGCTTGCAAGGTTTTTTGAAACTCAACCAATATATTAAGGATATTCGCATCCGGTTGTGGATTCAGCGCAACCGGAGGCGTTCCGGCAGGATCATCAACAAACTGTGTGGTCGCATTGGGCACCTTGAAAACGCGATCACCATTATCGGTAATTCGCACCCGACTTGAATCCCCTAAATCCCCCGCATCTAATTGATTATCCGCATCAAACCCTATCTGCACAAACCGTGCACCAAAATTTGCTTGGACGTCAATTGCTGCCGTGGCCGCACCAACTGTTGAGTTCGTGCTACCAACATAGGCATAATACCCCGGATTATTTGGATCTGGGACAAAGGCTTCAGCGACATTAACACTGTTACCCG
Source organism: Piscirickettsiaceae bacterium CG07_land_8_20_14_0_80_44_28 (assembly GCA_002779995.1). Lineage (GTDB taxonomy): Bacteria > Pseudomonadota > Gammaproteobacteria > Thiomicrospirales > Thiomicrospiraceae > Hydrogenovibrio. Next base: position 9,720 of record PEWX01000098.1, on the reverse strand, counting down.
CAAACAGTTTTTCGCCTTCTGAATTGGTATAGTTCATGGTATTTTTGACTTGTTCAATAATCTGGCCAATTTCCAATGCAGTGGCTTTTCGATCATTGGCACCATAGGTATCGTTTTTCATTAAAATAGCGAGCTCTCGTGCACGCTGAATACCGTCAATTGTGCCTGAAATAGCGGTTTCTTCTTGAACAAGCTGCGATTTCGCGAATTGACCATTTTTTTCAAACTGGGTCAGCGTATTAATAGATTTATTAAGCGAATGGATTTGATTCATGGCAATCGGGTCATCTCCGGGACGGTTAACCCGTTTACCGGTCGATAGCTTTTCTTGCACATCCATAATCGCTTGCTGATGCTTATTAATTGCATCAAAGCTTTGAAACTGAGACTGATTGCTTGAAACTCGCATGATATAAACCCTCTATGCCTTATAACCTAACCGCACCCAACAAACTTTGGAATAAAGATTGTGATGTTTGAATAATTTGTGCAGAAGCTTGATAAGCTTGCTGAAATCTGAGTAAGTTTGCCGCTTCTTCATCCAAGTTTACCCCAGAATAAGCTTCTCGTCTGTCATTAACCTGATTAAAGACATTTTCTTGTGCGGTTAATTGGATTTGTGTTCCACTGACATACATCCCCACATTGGTCGCCATTTTCGAATAACCCCCCAAGATGGTTTCAGCAGCATTGCCATTCTGATCTGAGTATAAAATCTTTTTAGATTGCAAACTGGCAATATTGGCTATATTGACATTATCGCCATAAGCGGAGGCAGTTGGGACTTCATCTGTTAACAAACCATCATTGTTGGTATCTTGGGAAGACTGCCCTCTCGTTGCCAGAGTTTCAGGATCGGCAATAATCGTTTTAAAGTTGTTTAATATTTCTTGATGGGGTTTGACAATAAATTGATCGCCATCGGTCGGTGCTAATGCAGCGGAAAAATCAAATTGTAACCCTTCGACATTTTTAACACCATTGTCCGGTGCCCCTAAACTGATAAACTGAGGATTTCCCGCAGCATCATTTAATACCTCTCCGGTTCTATAGTCGCGCACTTCATAGCCATTTAAAGCAGAAGAAAACGTCAATTCATATTCCCGTGCTTTAAATTCACCGATTTGTGCCATTGCCGTTTGGAAATTGGTTTGCTTATCCCCATAAGTTGCCGGCTGTGCATTGGCAGCAGGCGGAACGGCAGCCGGGTCAAATGGCGGATTAGTGCCTTGTACAGGTGCACTCGGATCATAAACGGGATTAAAACTTACCTTAATATTGGTGCCATCTTCTGCCCCGGTATTGGTCGCCTTCTCCATTGCATTCATTGATAACGGCTGATAGAAATCTTGACCGGGATTACCGTTTAAATCATAACCTTGATAATGTTGCCAATTGACAGAGGCAACCAAACCATTCAGCGCAACCCCCAGCTCATTCATGGATTTATCCAACATGTTTTTACGAAAGTCCAGCAACCCGCCTAATTGCCCGCCTTGCACGCTGTCAGAAATCATCTTTTGTTTACCACTGACATCAATAAAGACTTCCATTCTTTGTTCATTTCTGAAATCAGTAAAAGATGCAGACAAATTGGTTCTGACATTATCGTTAAGCAATGGATAACGACCGTCTGCCGTATAAATCTCAATTCGACCATCCGGCTGTTTGAACGTTTTAATGTCCATTAGCCCGCTAAATTGTTTGATCGCTTCATCTCGTTGATCCAACAAGTCATTTGGGGGTTGGCCGCCATAATTGGTTGAATTGGCGACCTCTTTGTTAATCGCCTGAATTGAGGTGAGTTTTTCATTAACTTGCTGTACGATATTTTCGATTTGGCCATTGGTTTGAACCTGAGTTTCGCCGAGAACGCCGCTCATATTAGAAAGCATACTTTCCATATTAGTCGACTCGCTAATAACTTGTTGACGAGAAGTTGAAGAAGTAGGGTTATTAGCCAAATTATGAAAAGAATCAAATAAACGTTGCATAAAGTCTTGAATACCGGCATCGTTTCCCGCAACAACCCCTTCAAGCTGTTTTGCAACACTTAATTGTTCGTTATAACGACTTTTTTGGCTATTGGCATCGACCAGTTGTGTTTGGATAAAATCCGCATACATCCTCTGAACCGTTCCGATTTTTGAACCCCCACCATGAAAACCAACGCTGGCATTCCCTGGCGCGTCGCTTAAAATTTCGGCTCTTTGACGGTTATAGCCTTCGGTGCCTATATTGGCAACGTTGTGACTTGTTACATCCAGAGCTCTTTTAAACGTGTTGGTTGCATTGGTACCAATCGTTAACATATCAGCCATAGCTGACTCCTTTTTCTGGTCGTTCTCTACCCAATAACATTATTGGAGTTCTCTTAAAGCCAAACGATCAGCAGTTGTTTGCTGAGTTTTTGACAGTTCCTTGAGATCAGACTGAGCCTTTTCTTTATTATTAATAAGTTGCTGATGATACTGCTCAGCACTCATGGTTGGCATTTTTTGAGACAACTGCTCAACAATTTTATCGGCCAATCCTAAAGAACCTTTAGTCGCCAAGTTTTGTGACAGCTGTTGATCATACCAGTCTTTATAAAATTCGGAACCTTCTCCATCCATAAAGCCTTCATCAAATTTCACTTTACGTGCTTGTTTTAAAATCTGGTTTAAAAACATCGCTTCAAACTGTTCTGCAACTGGACGCAAAGCGGCTTGCTGGTCTTCTCGAGCGGTTTTCTTTAAGTCATTAAAAGCACTTCCGTTACCATAAATCTGTTGGTAAGCTTCTAGTTTAGGGGTTTGTAAGTCAAGGCTAGACATTTTATTCGCCCTCTTAAATAACCATTAAGTCTGCGTGCAGGGCACCCGATTGTTTTAGCGCTTCTAAAATAGCCACCAAGTCACCGGGGGCAGCCCCCACTTTATTCACAGCCTGAACAATATCGTCTAACGAAACCCCTTGGGGAAACTTAAACATTCGCCCATTGCCATTTTCTTCAATGGTGATATCGGATTCTTCAGCTAAAGCCGTATCACCATTCGCCATCGGATTCGGTTGAGATACCGCTGTGCGTTCCGTCACCTTCACAATTAGATTACCATGGGTTACAGCCGCCGCACTGACCGTAACATGTTGACCAATCACCACGGTTCCCGTTCGAGAGTTGACAATCACTTTTGCCGAATCAACACCTGATTCTAACTCAATATTTTCAATAATCGAAAGAAATGCGACTCTTTGATCGGGCAATCTAGGCGCCATCACCTCAACGGATTCACCATCTAAGGCATAAGCCGTCCCTTTACCGAGTTTATTATTAATCGCATTTACTAGATTGGTGGCAGTGGTAAAGTCTGCATTTTTAATATTCAACGTAATCGTATTGCCTAAATCAAACCCGGTGTTAACGGTTCTTTCAACCATTCCGCCACCTGGAACACGACCGACACTGGGCACATTAATAGTAATGCGCGAACCATCTGCACCACTGGCATCTAAGCCACCAACAATTAAACTGCCTTGCGCCAAGGCGTAGACATTACCATCCACCCCTTTTAGCGGGGTCAGTAATAAAGTTCCGCCTCTTAAGCTTTTGGCATTACCAAGAGAAGAAACCGTTACATCAAGGCGTTGTCCTGATTTTGCAAAAGCAGGTAAATCAGCATGCACCGCGACAGCGGCCACGTTTTTAGAATTGGTTTTGGTTCCGGGCGGCAAATTGATACCAAACTTATTCAACATACTCAATAAGCTTTGATCAGCATAGGTGGTTTTATCGCCTGTCCCATTTAGACCAACGACCAAACCGTAGCCGATTAATTGGTTAACACGTACGCCCGAGACATTAGCGATGTCTTTAACTCTTTCTGCATAACTGACCGCACTCCAAACAAGCAGCACTGCCATTAATATGACATTTTTTCTGGTATTCATCTAGGTTCTCCTGCATTAACGCAAAAATATTATTATTGTGCGAATATACAAGCAGAATTAATGCCATAACTCAAAAAATAGCAGAAAAACGTTAAAGTTTTCGTAAGGGTGGCCGATAGGCAAGAAATGGCCAAAAAAATGGGGATAAAAATCATCCCCCAAAGACCAGAAAAAAATAGAAAAATCGATTAAAAACGGCCAGGCCTGGCCGTTTTTAGGGGGTGTTAACCTAACAAGAATAGGTTAAAGTGGCCAGTATTTATGAAGCCATTGGGTTAGCGCACTTGGGCGAGCCGAATCACCGGAGACACCCGTATCTTTATAAATCAATCTCACGTCGGCAACTTTTCCCGAATCAATGGTATTGTCCGGACGAATATCCTGTGGTCTGACAATACCGGCAAACCGAATCACTTCTTCACCTTCATGAATGGTGATCCATTTTTCACCTCGAATAATCAGATTACCATTGGAAATCACTTCCACGACCGTAACCGCGATTGAACCTGTTAAACTGGAATTCTGTTTCACATCTGCCTTACCGGTAAAGGCGCCACTGGAACCATAGCCAATTCCAATCCCGGTTCCCAGACCTGGGACAGAAACATTGCCGCCCATAATATTGGCATTGGTGCCAGCCTTAGCTTGACCATTCAAACCAAAATTTTGACTATTATCTTTATTATATTTCGCTTCATCTTTTTTCTTGGCATCAAATTTTTCAGCCAAGTTAATGGTGATGATATCACCAATTTTATGTGCCCGAGAATCGTCAAACAATGTCATTGCTTCTGCACTTTGATAGAGAGAGCCATTTTTTGGTAGGGTTTTTTTGGGGATATTCATTGGATAATTTGGTTCATAAGAAAACTTTTCAAGCCTTTCGGGGGTTGTAGAACAACCACTTAATACGACTGAAGCCAATAAAACCCCAAACAAGGGTTGTTTGCTTTGCTTCCAAAAACTCGATGTTTTAGCCGCTTTTTTTGGTATTTTTCTGATCATGATAATCACCTTTCTAGCGCTGTACGCTTTTATATAAGAGGGGGTTAAACATTGTTATTGAGATATTGCATCATGCCATCTGCGGCACTAATGGCTTTGGAGTTCATTTCATAGGTTCGCTGTGCCTCAATCATCCCCACCAATTCCTCTACCGTATTAACATTGGACGATTCCACAGCGCCTTGCAATAGACTGCCTGCCTCTTCTGTTTCTGGGTTTTTGACATTTGGCGGGCCACTGGCCAGCGTTTCAAGGAAGAAGTTTTTCCCGGCAGATTCTAAGCCGGCCGGGTTAATAAACGTGGCAATAGTAATTTGGCCGATTTGAACAGGGTCAGGGTTCCCCCCTTCTTTAGCTGAAACAATACCGTCGGGCGAAATAATCACTTCCGTCGAATTTAACGGAACATTAATATTTGGCTCTATTAAAAATCCGGATGACGTCACGATATCGCCATTTTGATTCAACTGAAAGGAGCCATCACGGGTATACAAGACATTTCCGTCCTGATCCAACGCTTGAAAGAAGCCTTTTCCTTGGATCATAACATCGAGTTGATTATTCGAGACCACTGCATTCCCATCTGTGTGAATTTTTTGTACACCGACCGCCTTGACACCCGTTCCCATTTGGATACCGGAAGGATAGGTATTTTCAGCATTTTGCGTCGCCTGAGCACCCGGCTGACGAATATTTTGATACATCAAATCTTGAAACTCTGCGCGCCCTGCTTTATAACCAAATGTGTTCGCATTAGCCAAGTTATTAGAGATAGTTGTCAGTCTAAAGTCTTGGGCTTCCAGACCTGTTTTAGCTACATATAGTGCTCGATTCATTTCAAACTCCTTCTGTCAACATCTTGGCTGACAACACCTTTATTAACCTAACTTAAGTAAACTATCGGATTTTTGAGCATGGCTTTTTGAAGTGCTCATCATCTTAATTTGCATTTCATATTTTCGTGACAATTCAATCATATTGGTCAAAGCCTGCACGCTATTGACATTACTGCTTTCCAGTGCACCACCAATAACTGTCACCGGCGCTTGAGCGAGTGGCTGATCCCCTATATTTCGAATATAGCCATCCAATCCTTTCTGTAAAGACTTTATATCAGGCTCAACCAACCTAACTTGATCTAACACCACCGGCAAATTGTCATCTGAATCTGCAGGAATAAACGACAAGGTTCCATCATTGCCTATCTTGATCGATTTAGCAGGGGGCACCGTGATCGGGTTGCCGCCTTGGTTTAAAATAGCATTCCCTTGTAAATCCACTAATTCGCCCAATGGCGTTATATGCATTGATGCAGAGCGAACCAAGGCTTCTGTACCGTCCGGTGCGATAATACCGATAAAACCATTTTCTTTGGTTGCGATATCTAAATCTCGACCAGTTACCTTAATGGCACCTGCTGAAAAATCGGTTGCAGGCCTTTCATCTAAAGCATAAGTCCGTGAATTCCAACCTGGCCCTTGCATATGCTGCGCACGAAATTGATTGAAATCTTGCTTAAAACCATCTGTATTGGCATTGGCTAGGTTATTGGCATTGTTGGCCTGCGAGAGCATGACCTCTTTGGCACCACTCATCGAAATATATAACATCCGATCCATAACACAATTCCTTAACCATATTGGGTTGGTTGAATTTTCAGGTTCATTAATTCTGATAAAATGCGGCTCAGAAGCAACGCCTCTGAACCAATTATCCGAAACACTTTTAATGTTGTTGGCTCTATGGCCGAGTGTTTCGTTCCCTTGTATTTAGCGTTCTCTGCCAAATGGCTGACACTTTTATTTTAATCAAGAACTATTTAGCACGAGCTGTGCCAATTTAACGAAAAAAAGCATTAAAGATTTAAGAAAATGGCCGATAAGTTAATTACGGGCGTTTATAAAGAAAAAAGCCGGCAAAGATTGCCGGCAAGACCAGAAAGATAAGACGTTACTTAGATTTGTAAAATTGCCTGTGTCAAAGTTTTAGCGGTTTGCACAACTTGCGCACTGGCTTGGTAAGTTCTTTGCATTTGAATCATATTCACCAATTCCGACGCAGTATTGACATTCGAATACTCCAAAGCACCTGAGTTAATTGAACCAAAACCATTTTCTTGTGGTGTTCCAATTTGTACGGCACCTGAAGCAAAAGATTCAGCATAGGTTTGTCCACCCAATTTTTCCATCGCATTTTTATCACTGAAGTTAGCAACCCCTAATTGGGCAACTTTAACCGCAAGCCCATTGGAATAACGCGCTTCAACAATACCATCTTGCCCGGTGGTCACCCCAACCAAATCTCCAATTTGGTAACCATTTTGCGTCACACCCCGAAGGTTATAGGTTCCTGCATATTGGGTTAAAGCCGTAAAGTCCGCAGTAATTTTAATTCCTTTTGGATCCGCAGGATTCCCTAAAGGGTCTTGCGCACCGGTAATCGGATTATCAATCACCCAAGGCATCTCAGGCTGCGCGCCGACCTGAGACCATGAGGCATTGTCCAAAGGCGTATTAACGGTATCCTGCCCGACTGGCGTTGAATTAGCACCAGCTACAAGCGCTGCAATGACAGGCTCTCTGACGTCAATTAGTGAGCCATTGGTATCAAAACGCAATTCAAAAATCATCCCCGCATCCGCTGAAGCCTTTCCATCTGCAGGCACTGCTTCTTTATGACCGCTGGTTTGCCATTGCCCGGTAGCCAAATCATAATCTTCTACGGTCATTTGTGCAATCCAACTGGTATACTTAGCATTTCCGGAACCTGCGGCACCTTGTGCATAGGTCTGCGTGACCGGGTCATAGGTTAAATCCGAGTTGACCACAGTCACGACATCACGCTTATAAAAGTTAGTGGTTAAACGGTGCTCCCCCCCTAATGTATCATAAACCAATTTCCCGGTTGAAAAATCCGGCGACCCCCCAAAAGGATCGGCTTCCGGATTCGTCAATTTTTGGATATTAGGCAAAGTTGACCCCCCCAAAGCGGTATTACCGCCGGCAGAATTATTAATTGTGCCAGCCGAAGGTGTCTGAGCCGGATCAATATTATTGGGTTCTTGACCATCTAAGTTAATATTAAAGGTCATCGAATCGGTTGCTTTCGGCACCTTATTCAATTCATCCAGGTTAATGGAACTTAAGGTCGTGTCAAAAACGGGGATCGCTTCAGTAGACAAAGCCGTGTCTAACAAGTAACCTTGTAAGGCATTTCCATCTTGAGAGGCCACAAACCCATCTTTATCCACTTTAAAAGAACCATTACGGGTATAAACATTGCCGTATTTACCCGTTCTATCTTCTAGGATAAAGAAGCCTTCACCATCAATGGCCATATCCAAATCCCGTCCGGTACTGGAAATGGTTCCGTTTGAGAAATCTTGGGTAATTGACCCCACTCTCGCCCCATTACCGGGTGAGTTTTGAGCGCCATAAAAAACATCGGCGAATTCGGCTCTCGACGCTTTAAAAGCGGTGGTTTGCGCGTTTGCTAAGTTGTTTGAGACAACCCCCAAGCCTTCGCTTGCGGCATTAATTCCACTGACTGCTGTTAGATCAAATGGCATGATCGCTCTCCTTATGACTGATACGATAAATGTATTATTTGTGAAGTATTTAGCACAGGCTGTGCCAAATTGAATAAAAAAAAGACTAAAGGTTTTAGAAAGCTGCCGATAGCCTTATTACCGGGCTTTTTTATTATTATTCCCCAATTTTTTTTCGGATGCCTTCCTTGCTAAATGGCATTAACGGCAAAGCTTGCCGGAAGGCAAGAAAAGTATGGCCGTCATTCGATTTATGGAATTGCCGCTTTGAGCAGTTGTTATTTTTAGCAGACCAGCAATCGGGGCAATATGAAGTATCCTCAAGTCGCGACTAAGGGGGACTTGTAACACCATACACCATTGAATGAATAGAGGACATTTGGGAAATCGTATCGTGAACATTTTGGTAAGCGTCTTAACACAGGGGGTAGAGCCTGTACATAGGTTTGAGTAAACGCCCATTTGGTTAAAAATACTTTTTCAAGCGTTCTTCACGCAGAATCATAAACTGATTCATCGCAGCATTCCAGTCCCGAATCGGCATCGTCCATTTTTTTTAAGCCGATTCAATGGCCAAAAAGATGATTTTGAAAGCCGAATTGTCGTGACTGAATATCTTGCGATTTTTAGTAGCCTTGCGAATCACTGAGTTTAAAGACTCAATTGCATTGGT
>PEWX01000098.1:0-548 GCA_002779995.1 Piscirickettsiaceae bacterium CG07_land_8_20_14_0_80_44_28 | reverse complement strand
CTTGCGAATTACTGAGTTTAAAGACTCAATTGCATTGGTCGTATAGATCACTTTACGGATTGCTTGTGGGTACTGGAATAGAGTTGCTAGGTTGTCCCAGTTTTTGCGCCAGGAACGGCCAATATTGGGGAATTTATCATTCCAGCGACTTTCGAATTGCTCAAGAGCTAATAAGGCTTCTTCTTCGGTTACTGACTGGTAGATTTGTTTAAGGTCGTTGGCGACTTGTTTGCGCTCTTTGTAACCAACATAACGCAGTGAATTGCGAACCATGTGCACAATACACAACTGAATATCTGCTTGGGGATAAACCGTATTGATAGCTTCGGGAAAGCCTTTCAGGCCATCAACGCTTGCGACCAGTATGTCCTTGACGCCTCGGCTCTCAAGGTCATTTAAGACCCTCAGCCAGAATTTGGAGGATTCGGTTTCTGAGAGCCATAGGCCTAAGCATTCCTTGTGACCGTCTGTATTAACGCCTAGCGCCACATACATGGTTTTTCGCACGATCTGCTTGTCCTGGCGAACTTTGATGACAATGCCATCAA
>PEWX01000060.1 GCA_002779995.1 Piscirickettsiaceae bacterium CG07_land_8_20_14_0_80_44_28 | reverse complement strand
TAGCTTTTATGACGGATGACATCGCCCTTCATCAGGTTGATTAGTCGTGGGGGGGGGTGAATAGTTACGAATCGATTTATTCATGATCATGCCAGGCCTGGTCATTTTTTAGGCAATATGGTTTTTAAAAAGTATTTTGAAAATGATTATTGGATTAAAAATCCGCCAGCGCATGATTTATTAAACAAAGTGAGTTGTTTGAAATATTATTTTCAAACATACGCTGATTACTATGACTTTGATTGGAAGTTGATTGCCGCTTTGGCGTATCAAGAATCTCGCTTTAATAACCATAAACGCAGTTCTGCGGGTGCGTTGGGAATTATGCAAATTAAACTGTCCACGGCTAAAGACCGCCATGTTAATTTACCGAATATTAAGGATTTGGAAACCAATATCCACGCGGGGGTTAAATATTTAGCTTTTATACGCGATCGTTACTTTAGTGACCCTCATTTAGCGCGCGAAGAGCAGGAAAACCTAACCTTAGCCGCCTATAACGCCGGGCCTGCTAAAGTTCGCAAACTACAACGTAAGGCCGAGAAGATGGGGTTAGATCCATACAAATGGCTTTACAACGTGGAAGTGGCGGCGCGCCAAATTGTCGGAACGGAGACGGTCAATTACGTCACCAGCATTCAAAAAATGCGCATTTTCTTGGATGCTTCTAAGCGATTTGATAACAGTAAACGACAGGTTTTAGAAAAGACCCTGGTGAAAAATCCATGAACTTATTAATTGTATTCCGTTTAAAGCCTCAATGGCACTTCACGGTTAGTGTGATTCTGCTCAGTGGGCTTTTGTCATCCTGTTCGGTGTTTGAAAAAACACCTGAGCCAACAACATCAACTTTGCCTGAAAAGGACACCCAACCGCCTAAAATTCATTTGAATGGGGGGGATTTAATCATTGAACGCCACCAATATTTCACGGATCCGGGGGCGACCGCCATGGATGATTTTGATGGTCGAGTGGCGGTTAAGGTAACGGGAAAAATCAAAACCTATGCATTGGGTGAACACTCCTTGACCTACACGGCAACCGATAAAGCGGGACACAAGGCGAGTGTGCAACGCTTGGTAACGATTGTGCCGGCCTCCACCGTGCCCCCTTTAAATGATACTGGAGTGAATTGGGCGGCAAGTTATCCAGAAGGCAATGCAGAAACCTGCCAAGGTGAATTGGCTGATCAACAAGACTGTGCGCATGGCCGCAATCAATTGTATTTCACTAAACTCGATGCACAAGGCCGTGCTTTGCCAAAACACGCAAAACATTGGTCATGCATTAAGGATAATCACACGGGGTTAATTTGGGAAGTGAAAACCGCAAAAGCAACAGGGACGGATTTGCACTCACGAGAAGATCAGTTTAATTGGCGAAATCTTATGTGGGCCACCAATGGTGGCGCAACAGGCTATCGAAATCACGATGGTAAAATCTGTACCGGATTTGTGGCAGGCAAAGAAATGACTTACTGTAATACCCATGCGTTTGCTTATCGGGTTAATCAACAAGGCCTTTGCGGTTTCCATGATTGGCGATTGCCCAATTTGCAGGAATTGGAAACGCTGATGAGTTTGGATAATAGCCGCTTGATGATTCAGAGACAGTTTTTCCCAAATACTCGTAAAGGCGCTTATTGGTCGAGTACGCCCACCGCGTTTGATAAAAGTTATAGTTGGCATTTGGATTTTAGTAGCGGCAGAGACGGTATTAGTGCCCGAAAAGATGAGCTTTATGTTCGTCTTGTTCGCACTGCACGCCCGGGAGAAGCTCATGCCGATTAATCATCGAATCCGCTATTGGCTCAGTTGTGTGTTAGTGATTGGTCTGGCTCAAACGGCATGGGCCCAAACCTGTAAAACAAAAAATATGCTGGCCATGACCCCATCAGATGAATTTAAATCGCATCAAAATGGCACGGTGACTCATTTAAAAACTGGGCTGATGTGGCAGGTCTGTAGTGTGGGGCAACGTTGGGAAAAGGGGAGTTGTCAAGGCAAAGCAAACGCTTTAACCTGGCAACAAGCTTTGCAATGGCCTGCTCAAGTCAATAACACTAAAGGGTATGGCGGTTATAAAGATTGGCGTCTGCCTAATCGCAAAGAATTAAAATCATTGGTTGAGTTTCGCTGCTATGACCCAGCCATTAATTTAAAAGTTTTCCCGAATACGCCCAGTGATTATTATTGGTCCGCCACCCCGGATCCTGAAAGTCATTATGGGAGTTTTGGTGTGGGATTTGGTCGTGGCGAATTTTTCAGCGACTATCGAGATGATGTGTATCAAGTTCGACTGGTTCGCACTGCAACGGCTCCCTGAGGGTTAGATATTTGTGCGAATATCGGCTATGGTTAAGAATAGTTTGTTTTCTAAATCTTCAAAAGCCGTAAATCCATATTTTTCGTAAAATGCTTTTGCACCATCCTTCGCGTCAACAATCACGAATGGAAATCCAACCTCATCGCTGACTTGCAATAGTTTTCTAAGTGCATCTACCAGTAATAACTCTTCCAACCCCTTCCCTTTGTGTTTTTTGTCAACCGCCATTCCCGCAAAAGCGGGAATGGATAGGGGTGCTCAATCAAGTTCAGCTTAACGTGGGTGATTCGATATCACTTCAGATTCGATTAATCTGCACTACAAATTGTCTGATCAAAAAAGTGGATCTGGTTTCCTCCGCTTTCTTTCGCTTGATACATTGCCATATCAGCACATTTGATAATCTCTTCCACACTGGATTCGTGGCTAATGAATAGCGCGACACCAAGGCTCGACGTGCAACTGTGCTCCACTGTGGTTTCTGAATCGTCCTCTTGCTGAATGGTCAACAGATAAGGTTCAGCCACTGTGTTACGGATTTTTTCAGCAACGGCTTCAGCTTCAGCGGTGGATGCGGCTTTATCCATATCCAAGTCACTTAGCATCACCACGAACTCATCGCCACCTAAACGTGCGACGGTGTCCACATCGCGCACACAAAGGGTAATACGGCGTGCTACTTCAATCAAGAGCAAATCACCCACATCATGCCCATGAGTATCATTGATCGGCTTGAAGTTATCCAGATCAAGAAATATGAGCGCACCATAACGACCACTACGCTTTCCGGCCGCCAGCGCTTGACCCAGACGATCTTGTAGCAGACGGCGGTTAGGCAAACTAGTGAGCGGATCGTAATAGGCTAGGCGATGAATCCTTGCCTCGGCCTCCTTGTTAGCAGTAATGTCTATAAAATTGCCGACGTAATGAGTGACACCTCGCTCAGGCGACACAACTGCGGTAATACTCAGCATTTCAGGATAGATCTGACCGTTCTTGCGTCTGTTCCAGATTTCACCCTGCCATTGATCCTCATCGAGCAGTTTTTGCCACATATGCTGATAAAACAGCTGGCTCTGTCGTCCCGAATGCAGTAGCGCCATTGTTTTGCCAACCGCTTCGTCGGCACGGTAGCCAGTCAGTCGTGTGAAGGCCTCGTTCACCCTCAGAATTTTTCCTTCAGGGTCGGTTATCACCATGCCGTTCTGGGTCGAGAAAGCAACGGCGGCGATGCGCAGTTCATCTTCAGCACGCTTGCGCTCGGTGATGTCGCGGATAACGCCCATGGCATGCCAGCGGCCTTTCACTTTGGCCGCTGAAAGGGATAGTTCAATGGGGAATTCGCTGCCGTCTTTGCGCAACGCTGAAATTTCAGTGGTCTTGCCAATCAGTGACCTGACACCAATCTTTTGAAAACCAGCAAGGTCGCGCTCAGCATCAGCGTGGTGACAGGGCAGAAATATCAGTTGGTTTACCTGTAGCCCTATCGCCTCCTCCTGGCTGTACTGAAACATTTTTTGTGCGGCAAGGTTCCACTCGGTAATCAGATCTTGTTCGTTGACAACAATAATCGCATCCTGGACAGAGGCGTTGATTTGCCGGAAACGCTCTTCATTATCGTGTATTTTTTGGAACACCAAAAAATAGAGCGCGGGAGAAACGAACAGGATCAGCAGGATGGCATCAATGAAATTCCAGTAAACATCTGGGATGTGCAAAAAAGCGATGGCATCATAAATAACGATCATAATCAAAAGCTCGGACACCGCAATGAGCAAACCTAATACGGTCATCAACCCCAAAGGGGTCTGCAAAAATTCCGGTAACTTCCAGTTTTTCATTTGAATTTTCCTATTTCTGAGATCTCTTGGTTTAAGGATACCACCAAATCGGGGCGAGGATTAAATTGATACCCCTACCCCAGGCTGTGCCACGGGGTTACCTTGGACCATCTCTCTGATGGTTACTGTCATTTCCATGAAAGCGGGAATCTCTTACTTTGACTGGAGAGGTACTAAATCGAGTTAAGTATTCCGCGAAGGGAGATTAACAACCCACACCATCTATTGCGCGCGGATGGAGAAACTGTCGGTGGCTTTGAGTTTGATTACGTCAGGTGTGTGCACGTTCTGTTCGCTTAGCCAGACCAATTCACTTTCTTGCTCAGACGCATCAAAAACTTTCTGCCAAACTCGGTTCTGCGGTTGCCAGCGGTAGCCGCGTTGCTTTAAATCATCCTTGAGATCAAATGGGGCACCGGAGGCTTTAATCAACACCTTCTGTTGACGAACGGTTTGCAATAAAAAATGCATGGCAGGTTGTGGTGGATCGGAAATGGGCTGGCTCAGTAGATGGGTGAGCGCTTGCACATCATCCAGCGCGCGGTGGGCATCATAATAAAAGTGACCCACTTTCCAGCATAAAAATTCCTGGCTGCGTGAGCCAACTTTGGCAAGATGAAACCAATCAATCTGGCTTGCCGAACAGCCCCAAACTTTGTCGACAAAGCACGCATGGTAGCGTTCTAAAATCGGGCGATCAAAGCCGGCATTATGGGCAATACACAGTTGCACTTGGCTGATATCAGCCACCACTTCGTCCCAAGGAATGCGATGTCCTTTCACATCGTCTATGGTCAGGCCGGTCACTTGGGTGACTTCGTCAGAAATGTCGCCTTCAGGTTCATTCAAGAAATTTTTGGCAGAGACCACCTTGTAGAAATGACCGTGGGAATCGAATTCCACCAATTGATAACCCAATTCAATCACTTCACAGCTATCGGTATTTAGCCCCGTTGTTTCTGTGTCAATAATACAAACTAAGTGGCGGGCAATCTGAGAATCATCTGGCAGATATTGGGAAATAGGCTGAAACTTCTTTAAAACTTGATAATGGCCGGAGGCTTCAAGTTGCTGTGCAAGTTGTTCTAAATTATCGGGCAAGATGGCAGATTGTGATAAGGACATTTTTTCTCCAGAGATTGATATGGATGAACGTTATTCTAACGGTTTTTTAGGCGCAGATCTTTTTAATTGGCTTAGGCGAACCCTTTGCCAAATGCTTAAACGCGCTTGAATAATCATAAAAAGGTGCAACCGTTGGTATTGACGATAACCGCTAAACAGCTTGGCTTCTAAGGGTGCTGAAAGTTGGGCATTCTTTAGCAACCAAGTGAGCGCCGGACTGTGGCTATAGGGAATATAGCCGAGCAATGCGGTTTGATTTGAATGGGCAAGTGGCAAGCTAATTTGCACGGCTTGGCGGTCGTAGCGGTTTTCAGGTTCGCAGCTAAGCTGAAGCTTGCGGCCAACCATCAGCCAGCCGGATGCTTCAGCCAGTTCGGCATCATAATAAAAACTGCCTTTAATGGGCAAAACCCAATGCCAAGGCTGGGGTCGGAAGGGCGCCGTTAGCCACTGAAACCAACGGCTAACATGTTCATAGAGGTTCACCCTGACGTTAAGCATGGGTTAACTTTGCGCGACAGGCGCATCCAGATCGTCTAGGGGGTTGTTATCCTCATCGGTTTTGGCGGGCAATTTTTTTGTGGCGCAAATTTTTTCACATTGTAAACAATGCGTTTGTAATGAGGTAATCAAATCAATCACTTCTTGCTGTGAGGTATTGGCGAGCAGATCCCGATAAAAGCAATGATGGATTTGGATTATGTCGTTCACAATTGACCAAGCCTCATGTTCCGTCATTAAATAGTGCGCCTGCATGAGTGAATTGGCAGGATGCTCATAGTCTTGATGAGGAATCTCCCAAGGCGGAATATTCGGCAAATCCTGTTCGGGTAATTTTGTTAAAACAATGGCTTGTTCCGATTTAAAGTAGGGACTTAACGCTGAAAAAATGGCGGCTGCCGCCTCGTTATGGTGAGCCTGTAAGGTATGGGAAAAGGTGTCGCAGTAATAGATGGATTCTTCAATCATTTCATTGACGGCAGCCAATACCCAAGCCAGATTTTTGTTATGGGTTTTTAAAAAAGGATGTGTTTTCATACCAAGAGTGCCTTTTCAATGGATTCCATTGATGCCGAATCTGAATGGGGTTTTTCGTTTGCCGCTTCCGCTTCATAAACAGGCATATCCGCTTGAAAAAAGATACCGGTATCAAAGCCATCACTGCCATATATGGCCTGAGCGGCCTCCATCGGATTGGCCGTGAGGGTTACATTCATCAGTCGCATAGCGTGATGCCAGTCTTTTTGCTCAGGTCGAAAGGTGACACAAGGGCTTTTAATTTCAACCAAGGAAAACCCTTTATGCTCGATGGCTTCGGTGAGAATTTTGGTTAGACCATTTGGGTCGCCTGAAAAACCACGGGCAATAAAACTGGCACCGGATGCTAAAGCAATGCCCATCGGATTAAATCGCGCCAATCCTGTCCCTTTGGGTGCCAGTTTACTGTGCCAATCAGGGTCGCTGGTAGGGGAGGGTTGCCCTTTGGTCATGCCATAGACTTCGTTATCCATCACAATATAAGTGATGTCCATATTGCGCCGACAGGCATGAATAAAGTGATTCCCGCCAATCGAATAGCCATCGCCATCGCCACCCGCAGCAATAACGGTTAAATCAGGCCTGGCCAATTTTAAGCCACTTGCGAGAGCTAAGGCTCGACCATGAACGCCATGAAATCCATAAACATCTAAATAGGCGGGTAACCGTGATGAGCAGCCAATGCCCGACACCAAGCCAATATTTTCTTTGTCTAAATTAAGCCAGGCCAAGGCTTTGGTCAGGGCGCGCAAAATAAAGAAATGACCACAACCGGGGCACCAAACCGGATGATGTTCTGAGGTGTAATCATTCGGGCGAGCCTTTTTAACGGGGATTTTTTCAACGCTCATGTGCGATCCTCCATCCAGGTTTGAATAGGGCGAATTAAATCAGAGGGCTTAAATAGCAAAGGGCCTGGTTTTGCATAAGCTTCACTGTCGAGCGGAATGGCTTTTTCAGCCAGCAAATAATGGCTCAACTGAGCGGAATCGTTTTGTTCGATGACCAGCACTTTTTGGTGTTGCGTTAACGCCGCCAAGGCTTCGGCTTGTAACGGCATAATCAGTCTGAGTCCAATTAGTGAAATGGCTGCCCCTCGATGATTTAACAGCTTGACCGCCTCTTTAACCGCCTCAAAACTCGAGCCCCAGGTAATCACCGTATGTTGGGCATTGGCCATTGGCAGCCTTTGCGCCCAAAGCTCGCCATAGTCAAATTGCAGTATTTTATGGGAGCGTTTATGGAGGTGTTGCGCATGGTCTTGAACGCGAGAAGAAGGCAGCCCCGATTCGGTGTGGGTAAGCCCTTCTGCGGCATATTGATAGGAACCCATCCCAGGCAAAGACATCGGCGAAATACCGGAATCGGTGATTTGATAACGTTGATAATGCACGGCTGTATCAGCGGTTGGATCGGCTTTGGGTTGCAAACGGCTTAAGGTTAAAGGCAATTTGTCAACTGGATCCATAATCATCCGAGTCTGCCCTAAATGTTGGTCGGTGACTAAAATGACCAGCGTTTGTAGGGCTTCTGACAAGGCCAGCGCCCATTGGCTAATATTAACCGATTCTTGAATATTGAGCGGCGCGATGACCAGATGGGGGGCGTCGCCATGCAAGGCGTAAAGCGCTTGGTTAAGATCAGATTGTTCGGATTTAGTCGGAATACCGGTAGAAGGCCCGCCGCGCATAACGGTGATAACCAGTGCCGGAATTTCTGCAGCCACCGCCAATCCCATGGCTTCGATCATCAGCGATAACCCGGGGCCAGAGGTGGCCGTCATGCTGGGGGCACCACCGAAGGACGCGCCAATCACCATATTCATCGCCGCCAATTCATCTTCGGCAATTAGCAGGTTCCCGCCCATTTGCACCAGCGGCCGGGCTAAATATTCGACAATATCGGTTGCCGGGGTAATGGGGTAAGCGGCGGCAAATTTGAGGCCGCCGCGAAGCGTACCTAACCCACAGGCTTCATTGCCGCTCATATTCCAGCGGGGTTGATGGGTGGGCTGCCAGTTGGCTAAGCCGCTGAGTGGCGTGTCGGTTAATAGCGCCATGCCGGCGTCAACCGCAGCCATTGAGGTCTCAACCACTTCCGAGCCTTTTCGTCCCAAGGTTTTTTGCAAAGCCGCTTCAATAAAATGACGGGCTAAGCCGATTTGCTGTGCAACAATGCCCAGTGCGACCATATTGATTCGGCTGCCTTTGATGGTTTTGACAATCGCTTGTAAATCTACGCCAAGCAGCGTTGCGCCTGAATTTTCGACCAGGCCTGGTGGTTTTTCACGGCTATTTTCGTAAATCACCAAGCTGTCAGCCGTAAGTGGGATTTCATCTTCAAACCGATCAAATTTAACCCAGTCCAAGGCAAGATGCAGTTGCGAAAATTCGGCAAGGGTTTCAATTGGCTGATCAGAAAAATGCAGCATCACCGCCGATTCACCCCCGCGAATCTGTGGGCCAAAGGCACGTGTCATATTGCCATAAAATCCGGCTTTGGCAACCGCATCCAATAAAATCAGCCCGACGGTGACGGCACCGGTTCCGCCTGAACCGGAAATAGAAACGGCAAGGCGCGGGGGAACCGTTTGTTGATGGTGATTTGGCATGCGCTTTCCTTGTATTTGCAAAAAGTTTGCCTTATTCTAGAACAACTTTTGGTCGGCAACAAACCTTTCAGTTACATAATAATCAGGAAGACAATCATGAAAAAATTTATCAGTGGTGTTTTAACAATGTTTATTTTTGCCAGTTTCGGTTGTAGCTCGGCAGAGAAACAGGCTGAGCAAGCCGCGCAACAACGCGCCGCACAAAAAGAATATCAAAAACAAGCCGCTGAAAAAGCCCACCGAGAGCTGGATCGAGAAGTCGCACAATAATTAAAAATTAAGTTTGTCCAAACATTAACGACTCTGGCAATTGATAGGTTTTGAGCGGCTGTTCAGTGTCTTGCAATAGGGTCAGTTTGACGGCGGTTAATTGCAGATCTATATCATCTTCACCGGCCTGACCGTATAGGCGATCGCCGATAATGGCAAACCCTGCTTCAGCCAGGTGAATGCGGATCTGATGTTTGCGCCCGCTATGCAGTTTTATTGTCAGTAAGCTTCGATTTTGTTCAGAATCATAATGGCAAGCTTGGACTTCGGTGTGCGCTTTTTTACAGTGAACGGGGGTTTGGAAGTGGTGCGGTAACCCTGAAAAGGTGTCGCAAAAATGGCCGGCCACCCAGGCTCGATAGTGTTTTTGAAGGTGTCGCAATTCAAATTGTCGAGCCAATTGGTGCGCACGTTTTTTGGTGTGGGCGATCAGCATCAGACCATCCGTGGCTTTATCGAGTCGATGCACCGGCCAACAAGGCCTTTGAGGGTGTAGTTCAAATGGCCGGTTGCGCTCTATCCAACGATAAAGCGTCGTGTGGTCGCCCCATTTAGACCCTTGAGACAACATCCCTTTTGGCTTATACCAGACGCTATAATCGCCTTCATCGGCAATCAATATGGGGGTAGGCGCTATCCTATTGAGTACCTGAGGGTTGATATAAACCGACACTTCCGAATGAATCGCTAGGGCTTTTTTGGCTCGTCGAATTCGACCAGGCCTGGCGATTTTTGCGGTTTTAGGATGCGGTTCTGCAACCCAAACCGCACCCATTTCACAGAGCTGTTTAAATTGTTGATTGGATAATGAAATCGAGTCGGGGCAATGGCTTTGCAGTGCCATCAATAAAATGGTGTTCGCTTCCGTTATTGTAAAATGGTATTCAATCGAGGCAATGTCTGGAAAAAGGTTCATGGCATTATTTTAGGCGATTTTGGGTCGGTGCGTTTTGTAGATTTCAACTTGAGGGTAATGGATCTGCCCTATAATAGCCGCTTGATTTTAAATCGGTGTGAGAAAACCATAAATGGCAAAACAGATACAACTGGGTGACCATCAACTAACGATTGTTAAAACCACTCGACGCGGGTCGATTGCGTTAAAGGTGTCGCCTGACGGGGCGAGTTTGATGGTGCCTAAACAGTTTTCTGATCAAACCATTGCTGAATTAGTGGCTTCGCAAGCGGAATGGTTATTGTCGAGCATTGACAAGCAGCAGGCAAAATGGCCGGCCAAAATGACATTGCAATCCGGGGGAACGGTGCCGTTATTTGGTGAGCCGATTCGCTATACTGAGGATCATGTTACCGCTGTGCGGAGTTTGCAAGTCCGACTTGAGGGCAATCAAGTGTGCGCTTTTTTAAAAACCCATCGTCAGTTAAAGTTGCCGCAAGCGACCTTACAACAAAAATGGATGCGTTTTTACCGCCAACAATTAGCCGACTATCTATTGCCGAGATTGGTCATTTTAGCGGCGGAAATGGGTGTGACCCCCGGTGAGGTGACGATTCGCACTTATCGGTCGCGTTGGGGCAGTTGTTATGCCGATGGGCGAATCCAGTTTAATTGGCGATTAGCCATGGCGCCAAAGCCGGTAATTGATTATGTGATTGTGCATGAGTTATGTCACTTGGTTCACCCGAATCACTCACGGGATTTTTGGCAATTGGTTCAGCAGTATTGCCCGGATATGCTCAAACACAAAGCTTGGATTAAACAGCAAGGGCCGGCGTTAATGGCTTTTTAAAAAGGCTTCACAGTCCGCTTTATTGAGCGGCTTGCTATACAGATACCCTTGCGCTTCATGACAGCCATTGCTGATAAGCATATCTGCTTGAGCTTGGGTTTCAACCCCTTCGGCAATTACGCTCATCTCTAAACTTTTGGCAATATTGATAATGGCGTTGACCAGATTGGCATCGTCTTTATCGGTGGTCATATCACGAACAAAGGATTGGTCAATTTTAAGTTTGTCAATGGGAAAATTTTTCAAATAAGACAAGGAAGAATGACCTGTGCCAAAATCGTCAATGGCTAAACTCAGTCCGAGTTCTTTTAATCGCGTTAAAGTTTGAGTGGCTTGTTCAGGGTTGCGCATGATTTGGGTTTCGGTGATTTCAAACATTAAATCTTCAGGTTGTATGAGACTTTGGGCAATGGCTTGTTGTACGGATGCCAAAAAGTCTAAATGATTGAGTTGTATGAGTGATAAATTGAGCGATAATTTTCCAGGGGTTAATCCCATTGTTTGCCAGTGTTGAACCTGCTTCATCGCCTGATTCATTGACCAGCGATCCATTTCCACAATCAAACCAATCTCTTCAGCAAACGGGATAAACATATCGGGTGGAATACGGCCTTTTTGGGGGTGGTTCCAACGCATTAACGTTTCTAAGCCAACGACCTTCCCGGTGGTCATCTCAATTTGCGGCTGGTAATAAACTTCTAATTCGTTATGCGCCAGTGCATAGCGGAGTTCGCTTTCTAAACGAACCCGTTCATAGGTTTGCTCGGTCATGTCATGGCTATAGAATTCATATTGATTTTGGCCTTTTTGCTTGGCTTGATACATCGCCGCATCAGCATTTTTCATCAAGGTAGAAGCGTCCTGACCATTTTCAGGGTAGAGGGCAATGCCTATCCCACAAGTGGAAAAAATTTGTAAATCTCCGACACTAAAGGGTTGGTGAAAGGTTGATAGAATGGTTTCAATGCGCTTGACGAGTTGGCTGATGTGATCAAATTGATAAATGAGTATGGCAAATTCATCCCCACCAAATCGAGCTAAAGTATCCTCGGGATGTAAATGTTGTTGGATTTGTTGTGAAACTTTATCGATCAACTGATCGCCCACTTCATGGCCAAAGGAGTCATTGACCTCTTTAAACCGATCCAAATCTAAAAACAACACGGCCAGTTTTTGCTGAAGGCGCTTGCGTATCGGCATGGCCTGTTGTAAACGGTCGACAAATAAGATTCGATTGGGCAGATCGGTTAACGCATCGTGTTGCGCTTGATGTTGTAGGTTGTAGGTTTTTTCGTCAAAAGCAATCGCCAATTCATCTAGTTCATCGTTGGTTCCTAATGGGCTGCATAAGACCTCTTGGCTCTTTGTAGACATGCGTACCCGTGTTAGTAATTCTAAAATGGGAGTGACAACCGAGTTGGCTACCTGATAGGCCGCATACAGGCTAAAGACCAAAAAAATCAAACTGATTAAGATCACCTTGCCTGTGGCTTTTAAAATGGGTTCTAAAAAATAACTTTTTTTGACGCTGATGGTGACTTTTAATCCGAGTTGGGCAATCAGGTCATCCGGATTGGTGAAGGGGGCGTTGTCAAAATACATGACATTTTTTTCGTCACTGTGGCCATTGGAAAAAATTATTTGATCTTGATGAGTGATACTGGCATAACCATGGTCAATGACAGGCAAATAGGCTTCAATCAAATTTTTCAATTTATACCGAACAATCAATGCGCCTTGGGTGGTGGTGTAGTATTTAATGGGCGAAATAATATACAAAAACCCTTGTTCAACAAAATAGCGGGTTTGAGTGAATGTCAAGGCGGCACGTAATGGCGGTGACTGGTTGTATTGAAGGAGGGCACCGTGCGTTTGAAAAATCGGATGGGCATCATAATCCACGAGCGCAATGGCTTGAACATCTTGGTGTTGCATAAACCCTTTCATTAAAGGAGACAGGTATTTTTGTCGTCCCAAACTGTCGGTAAAAGCATTCACCATCAACTCATTTTGAGTGAGGCGATCACTGTTTTCTATTAGGTAAGTCAGGTGTTGTTCCAGCCGATTATATAAGGTGCTGGTGAGGTTATTAAAATAACTCTCCGTTTGCAATTTCATTAGATGATAGGTTTGAAGTGAGGCGAGGGTCGCAATAAACAAAATGCCACTGAGCATTAATAGGCTAATCGTCCAAATAATGCGGGTTTTGATACTTTTTTTAGGGTGACCGGTGTGATGTTGTGGAAATGCTGTCATGGTGTCTCCTGTGGTGCAACCGCTAGCAGCTGACCTTTGGGGGTGACCTTGGCAATATAAATATCTTCTTCGGTTAAAGCATCATGTGAATCGGCGCTAAAGGCGGGTGCATAGTCTTTTAACACGCCTTGGTAGGGCGGCAGTTGTTCCATGGCTTGTTGGATCGCTTCCGGGTCGGTACTTTGCTGTTGCTCAACGGCTAAGGCCAGTAGGTGAACGAGATCGTATGCTTGGGCAACGCCATTGGCTGCATAGGGGATATCAAGCGTTTGATAAACCTCAAGATAGCGTTGATAAAGGTGATGTTTAGTGGCGTTATGGGGTTCAAAAAATGAATAGGTTTGTAGCAAATGCAGGTTTAACTCAGATAAAAAGGGGGAAACCTCCTCAAAAAAATTGCCGGCGGCAATCCCCCAATGAGAAATAATCGGCAGTAATCTCTGCTTTTGATGCAGTCTTTTCACAAGGGCGGCGGCTTCTTGTGCGTTGGCAACTAAAATGATCGAATCGGCGTCCACTTGTTTTATAAGCTCAATGAGCGCATCGAAATCTCTTTGACCCCGATTAAAGGTAAATTCTAATACCGGCGGTATGGCTTTTTCAGTTAGAAATGCTTTTAGCCGTTGTAGATTGCTCCGCCCCCAAACCGAATTTTCGACAATAATCGCCGGCTTTTGATGATGTTGTACGGTAAAGTCTGCCAATTTTTTAGCGCCAATGGCGTCATTAATCGACACGCGAAACAGGAATTGATGTTGTCCATCGGCTTTGGTAATCTCCGTTGCTGTTGCCCAAGGCACTAAGTAAGGCATTTTCAGGCGGTGAATGAGTGGGCACTCGGCCATGATGACTGCGCTGTGAACCCCGCCCATAATGGCAATTAAATGCTTTTGGAGCGCCAATTTTTCTATATTTTGTTGGCCGCGACTACTCAAGGCACGGTGATCCATCGGTAGCAATACTACCTCTTGTCCTAACAGTCCGCCTTGGGCATTCAGGTCGGCAATGGCCAATTCCATCCCGCGTTTAATGGCTAATCCTGCTTGTTTGGCTTCAGAAGACAGGTCGGTGTTGAGCCCAATCGCGATTTTGGGTGTGTTGTCTGAGAATGCATATTTTTGGTTGAGGTCGGTTTGGGTGTAACTGATGATATTGCTACCAATAATCGGTTCAAATTGTTGAATCAGATGTGCCGTTTTGGCAGCCAAAACTTGGCGCTGCTGGCGAGTTAACCCTCGAACCTGCACACCGGCATCCTTAATTTTAGTTAAGAAGGCGGTTTCACGCCTTTGCGTTTCTTGACGTTCCCAGTCTGTTTGGTCGTGAGCAGCTTCAATCAGTAGCGCTTTTAAATCTTGTGGTAATTTTGAGAAGGTGTTTTGGCTAAAGGCAAACACATAACTTAAATAGCCATGTTCACTGAGGGTTAAGTGTGACTGAACCTTGTGAAATCCCATGCTGGCAATGGCGACCAAAGGATTCTCCTGTCCATCAACCACGCCGTCTTTTAAGGCTTGATAGGTGCTGTGAAAATCAATGGGAATGGCTTCGGCGCCTAAGGCATTGAATTGAGATTCAATCAGTCGGCTTTTCATAATCCGAAATTTTTTGTCGACAAAATCTTCCGGGGTGGTAAAAAATTGATGACCGGTAAAGTGTTTAAAACCATTCTCCCAAAAAGTGACGCCTAATAAGCCAATGGACTTGAGTTTTTCGAGCAACAATCGACCAGGCTCTCCGTCTAATAACCGATAGGCATCCTCTCTTGTGGGAAACAAAAAAGGCAGATCGGCATATTGCATCGCCGGAATCGGAACACTTAATTTGGCCGTCGGCACCAATAGTATATCCAGTTCGCCTTCGCGGGTCATTTCAATCATTTGGTGATCATTGCCCAGTTGTTGTGCCGGGAAGAGTTCGATTTTTAAACGGCCGTGGCTTTCTGCCTCAACCTGTTTGGCAAAGCGCTGAGCGGCAGCATGGAGCGCGGTATTATCGGGGGTATTATGCCCCAGTTTCAGCGTATGAATTTTGGGCGATGGTTTTAAGGATTGCGGTTGTGGGCGTTGCAGTTCAGACACTTCATAGACGGTAATACTCAATAAAACGATTAGGCTTAAAGCGACACTGAGTGTTAATAATAACGGCATTTGTTGGGATAAGCGAATGAAACGATTCATATTGGCGTTTTTTAGGTTTGGATACGTTGCAAATCCGTTTAGTATACCGTTGATTATGGATTTAACAAGCGGTTGCGGCTTTTATGATATTGAATTTTTTATGACCATTTTTTTTGATTTAGGGTAAGTCCGTAGCGGTTTTATGATTGTTTTAGCTTGATTTTCAGTCTATGCTATGTCATTTAAACGTATTGAGGCTAAGGTGAATGCAGTCCTTGATTGAAAAAGCTTCGGAAATTTTAAAAAGTCAATCGGTGCCCAATGTGCCCGAAGAGGTGTTATTACTTCAAGCCGAGTTAAATTTTAAATATCCCAATACCGTTAAAGTGGCGAATTTAATCAGTCATAACCCCGAGTTACTGGCTGGTTTTTTAAAGCTGGTGAATACCAATATTACCGTAGAAAATCGTAAAGTACAGGATGCCAAAGCGGCGGTGAATGTATTGGGTTTGGATGAAATTAACAATCTCTTTTTGTCATCTGGCATGGTGCAAATCTTGGATATCAGCCCGTCTGAAAAACCCATTTTAATACAGGGCGCAAAATGCGGCATTGCCGCAGCGGAACTTTCCTACTGGGTGTTTGATGTGTCTCGCTCTGAGGCCTATATGGCAGGCTTAATGCAGAATGTCGGTGCAATTTATATGGGACGATATGATTCTGAAAGTTACGCTGAAATTTTTGAATTACAACAAGCTTATCCTTTTAGTGGTTACCAAAAAGAAATTGACACCTATCATACCAACCATGCCTTTATCGGCTGTTTGGCCTGTAAGAAATGGCATATGAACCCGGATATCTACAAAGCGATATTGTTTCATCATGATAATGACTTCGCTAAAAAGAACCATAATAATGAACGTGTGCGACATCTAACAGCTTTGATTATGCTTAGCAACTATATTGTCGCAGAAGTAGCCGATGAAACCTATCTTACCCAAGAGTTAAAAACCTGGCGTGATTTAGCCCTTAAGGAATTGGATTTACCAGAAAATGCCTTGGCATCGGCTCGTGCTGCTGTGACCAAATGGGGCGGCAGTATTGGCATGGCCATGGGGTCTCATTAAACCTGATTTTTGTTAAAAATGGCCAGGCCTGGCCATTTTTTTCTATGTGGAAGCCCATTCTTTAGGCGTGACATTGGTTTTAAATTCCTTTATTATGATCTGCTAATATTTAGAGTAAGGGATAATAATCATGCGGTTTGTGTTAGTGGGCTTTGTTTGGCTTGGCTGGTCAATGGGTGCGATGGCGGCGCCTTCGGTGGTTCCCACGGTTTCGGTTGAGCCTGCTCAGGATCAGGTTTGGCAAGTGACCGGGCAAGCCGTGTCACGGTATCGGTTGCCTTTGAGTTTTCGGGTTGGCGGTCAAGTATCAAAACGGTTGGTTGACCTTGGCAGCTCGGTCAATGCCAATCAATTATTGGCTCGGTTAGATGCCACGGATTATCAGTTGGCGTTGGAACAGAGTCAGGCCAATCTGGCGTCTGCACAATCCCGTCTTGAAAATGCCAGCCGTGAACGTAACCGCTTGAGTAAACTTTATAAAGATCAATTAATCAGTTTACAGGATCTTCAACGGGCAGAAACCTTTGAGGTAGAGAGTCAACAAGCGGTGGTTGCCGCAGAGGCGGCTTTAAAATTAGCGACTAACCAGCGTCGCTACAGTGAATTGACTGCGCCTAAATCCGGTCAGGTTACTGAGGTTAATGTGGAGGAGGGTCAATCTATTGCGGCGGGACAACCGGCATTTGTATTATTGGCGGGTGCGACAGAAGCAGAAGTCTTCTTGCCGGCTGAGGCCTTGCAAAAATCAAACCAAAAGGCGCTGTTAAACAGTGTCGATCAAGCCATTTCTTGTCAAGCCAGTTTGCGCTTGAAACGCCCAATCAGTGATGCGATAACCAAGCAAACCTTGGCTCGATATCGATTGTCGGACTGTACAGGCGTTTTAGCGTATGGCAGCGTGGTTCGATTGCAATTTAAAGAACCCGCACAAGCCGAGCAACGTCAAGTGCCGATTACCGCGATTTTTAATCAAGGGCATCAGGCCTATGTTTGGCAGGTCGTGAATCATCAAGTCAAAGCCACACCCGTTTCGGTGGTCCGAGTCAATCAGGCGTTTGCAACCTTGGTTGCTGAGGCTTTGCCGGTGGGCGCACAAATTGTTTCGCAAGGAACCCATCGTCTGGTGGCGGGTCAAACTGTGAGTGTGCTCAAATGATGCAGCGTTGGAATCTGTCGGAATGGGCGGTTAAACATCAAGCGATTACCCTGTATTTTATTTTGCTGTCATTATTGGTGGGCACCTTTTCGTTTATTAATTTGGGGCGTGCCGAAGACCCTACCTTTACCATTAAAGTGATGGTGGTGTCGGCAAAGTGGCCGGGCGCTACAGCGGAACAAATGCAAATGCAGGTGGCTGACCACATTGAAAAAAAGCTTCAAGAAGTCAAATATTTTGATTTTGTTGAAACCACTGCGCGGCCGGGCAGTGTCACTCTTTTAATCAATTTTAAAGACTATACGCCCGCCGATCAGGTTCAAGATCAGTTTTACCAAGTTCGTAAGCGTATGCTGGATTTACAAGGCAGCTTACCTCAAGGGGTTCAAGGCCCTTTTGTCAATGATGATTTTTCTGATGTGTATTTCACTCTCTATTCATTAACGCCGGGACAACTCGACTATCGGCAATGGCTTGAGGTTGCTGAAAAAACCCGCGATGGGTTACTCAGAGTAGAGGGGGTGCAAAAGGTCAATTTGCTGGGCGAGCAACCGCAGCAAATTCAAATCGAGTTTCATCACCATAAATTGGCGCAACTGGCATTAACGCAGGCGCAAATTCTGCACAATATTGCTGCTTATCAAACCATTGCGCCGGCCGGGTTTATCGAAACCGATGGCCCCAGAATTTATTTACGCCCGCAAAATGGCATTGACGATTTAGCACAATTGCGACAAATACCGATTGCGGTTGGCGATCAAGTATTACATTTGGGGGATTTGGCAAGCATTCAACGCGGTTTTGTCCGCCCAAGCGATTTAATGATTCGCAACCAAGGGGAAGACACCTTGTTGCTTGGGGTGGTCATGAAATCCGGGCAAAATGGTTTGGCGTTGTCAGACCGCCTAAACCGGTTTGCGACGCAGTGGCAAACACAGTTAGCGGACGGTGTTGCTTTGCAAAAGGTGACCAATCAAGGGGATGCCATTTCTTTGGCCGTGAATGCTTTTCAAATTAAGTTTTTAATGGCGGTTGCCGTGGTGTTGTTGGTCAGTTTTATCGCATTGGGGATGCGAGCCGGAATCGTTGTGGCCTTGGCCATTCCCTTAACCTTGGCCTTGACCTTTTTCCTAATGATGTTAACGGGTAAAAACCTGGATCGGATTACCTTGGGCGCATTGATTTTAGCCTTGGGGCTGCTGGTGGATGATGCCATTATTGCGATTGAAATGATGTTGGTGAAAATGGAAGAAGGCTTGGAAAGAACCAAAGCCGCTGCCTATGCTTGGACCGTAACGGCTTCTCCGATGTTGTTTGGGACTTTGGTGACGGTGGTGGGGTTTGTCCCCATCGGATTTGCGGCATCCAATGTGGGGGAATATGCGGGTAATATCTTCTGGATATTGGCGTTTTCATTATTGCTGTCTTGGTTGGTGGCGGTGACTTTTACCCCTTATTTAGGATATAAATTCTTACCGGACGTTGCCAAAAATGCGGTTCATTCTGCCGATGCTGCACCCGATAATGCCTTTAGTCGTCGCTTGTCGAAATGGGTACACGGCTGTGTTCGCTATCGCAAAACGGTTGTGTTGCTCACCTTGAGCTTGTTTGTCTTGTCGGTCATCGGGATGGCGAAATTGGTCGAAAAACAGTTTTTCCCCAGTTCTGATCGACCTGAATTAATGGTGGATATTTATTTACCGGAAGGGTCAAGCCAGCAAGTAACCAATCAATTAGCACATCAAATTGAAGCCTATGTGCATGCACAACCCGAGGTGAAAACGTTGACCAGTTATGTCGGTCAAGGCGCGCCACGTTTCTTTTTAGCGCTTAATCCTGAATTGCCGAATCCGGCCTTTGCCAAACTGATCATCGTCACTGAGAATGCCGAAAAACGGAATCAGCTTAAAGCCCGCTTGCAATCGGAAATTGAAGCGGGTCGTTTTAATGCGGCCAGGGTGCGGGTGCATGCTTTGTTATACGGCCCTCCGGTGATCTGGCCGGTCACTTTCCGCGTGGAAGGAGGCTCGGTTGAACAGCTCACTACCGTGGCTGAGCAGGTGCGTCAAGTGATGGTGCAAAACACACATATTCGTGATCCGCATTTAGAGTGGGGCGAGCAGTCACCTGAAATTCAGTTGGATTACGATAGCGATCGTTTGGCCTTGTTGGGGGTAACGCCGCTAAGTTTATCACAGCAATTACAACAGGCGTTGCGCGGCGAAACGCAAGCGGTATTGCGCGAAGGATCCCGGCAGATTTTATTGACCAGTTTTAGTGAGCAGCGCGCGCAGGATTTACTGGCTTCATTAAATGCCTTACCCATAGAAACTCAGCAAGGCGATAAGTTGCCGTTACAACAAATAGCGCGTTTAGCGGTGGTCTTTACCGATCCCGTATTAAAGCGACGCAATCGCACGCCTTATTTGAATGTGAATGCCGAAGTGGTAGGCGCTCAGCCGCCTGATGTCACTCTGGCGATTTGGCAGGATTTACAGCCGTTAATGGCGGATTTACCGCAGGGGGTTCGTTTGGAAATTGGCGGCTCGGTGGAGCAATCCGGCAAAGCACAAGCGTCCATTCGGGTGTTGATGCCGCTGATGGTGTTATTGATGATCACCATGGTGATGTTGAATATGCAAAGCTTTTCCGGAACCTTTATGGTGTTGGTCACAGCCCCTTTGGGTATGATTGGCGCAGTGGCAGCGCTGCTGCTGTTTTCGCAACCCTTTGGATTTGTTGCGACCTTAGGCTTAATCGGTTTGGCGGGTATTTTAATGCGTAATACCCTGATTTTGGTGGGACAGATTCATGATAATCAGAAACAAGGGATGCAGGGTCAAACGGCTTTGATTGATGCAACCTTACGTCGTTCCAGGCCGGTGTTATTAACGGCCTTAGCCGCCATGCTGGCGTTTATCCCCCTTACCACCAATACCTTTTGGGGACCTTTGGCCTATGTGTTAATCGGGGGAATCGGTGTGGGGACGCTATTGACCTTACTGTTTTTACCCGCGCTTTATGCAATTTGGTTTCGGTTGCCTAAAGTTTAAGCGAAATTTAGCGCTAATCGGCACACTCAATACAGAGTGTGGTGGTGGGATTAATCTCTAACCGTTTGGGATTAATCCATTCGTCACAGTCTTCACAGCATCCATAACTGCCGTTTTCCATTCGTTTCAGCGCTTTTTCAATGGCAATGCGTTGCAATTGGCTGCGGCGTTTTGATTCAAGCGCCATTTGTTGATTTTGCATGGCATCCATGCGTGATAATCGGCCAACACTTTGCTGATCTAAATTGACAATGTCGGTACTTTGATTGTCGTCCATCAGATCTTGTTGGCAATCCTTTTTTAAGTCTAAAAGCTGTTGCTTAAAACGGATTAATTGCGAGGCGGTTAAAGGCTTGAAGGTCATATCCGCGGATTAACGAATCAGTAAGACCGACTTTTGATTATTTTTAAGCATTTTTAAGGTAAAGCTGCCAAAAAATAAGCTGCGGAGTTTACCATGATTAAAGGCGCCCATAACGGTCATATCTAAGTGATGCTTGGCTTGATAAGCTAATAACTCGGTTTGCGGATCACCGCTGAGTAGAGCGGTTTCAAAACGCCGCCCCGATAGC
Source organism: Piscirickettsiaceae bacterium CG07_land_8_20_14_0_80_44_28 (assembly GCA_002779995.1). GTDB lineage: Bacteria > Pseudomonadota > Gammaproteobacteria > Thiomicrospirales > Thiomicrospiraceae > Hydrogenovibrio. The sequence goes on along the minus strand of PEWX01000060.1, from coordinate 12,066 downwards.
GATAGCTGTTCGGCGGCTTGTTGAAGAATGTCTTTGTCAGCGCCACTTTCTTTAACGGCATGGACGCAGTGAATGGTCATGTCTTCAAAGAGTGGGCTACGGCAGATCATATCGAGTGCTTTTTTTGCACCATCGGTATTGTTATAGGCCAGCATTAACGATTGTGGCACTGCAAAATCACCGTTCACGATAAAAATCGGCTTATGCAGTGCGCGAATCGATTCTTCCAACTGCTCACTGATGCCGGTTTCATCTTCAGGGGTAGTCTTGCCGCGAAAACCAACCACTAACACCCGAATTTCATCTTCCAAATCCATTAAGCACTCGCTTAGGCTGCCATGGCGTTGTTTGGTGATAACGTCTTTAATGGGGCGGCCTTTAAGTCGGTCTTTCGCCCGGGCTAATAACGCTTTGCCTTCTTGGATATGAAGTTTATTTTCGTTGGCTTCTTCTTCTGACAAAACCGCCATGAGATTATCCGCCATATTGGGCACCAAATTTCCGGTTTGGTCGATATTGGCTAATAGCAGACTGTGTTCAATGGAATGCAATAACTCTAATGGCGAGTTTACTTTTTCTGCAATCCAAGCGGCATAATCAATAATGTCATTGGTTAAATTTGAACCATCCAGGCATGCCGTGACCCATTGTTTTTCTAAGGACTGCATTAGTGACCTCCCATTACTTTTTCAATTTTTTCGGGTTTGTCGTGAACCGCAAATTTGTCCACCAATGTTTCACTGGCTTCATTTAAACCGATAATCTCAACATCCGCACCTTCACGACGCAGTTTAATGACCACTTTGTCCAGGGCGTGAATGGCGCTGATATCCCAAAAGTGCGCACGATGGACATCAATAATAACTTTGTCAACTGCCTCTTTAAAATCAAAATAACTTATGAACTTCTCAGAAGAATTAAAGAAAACCTGTCCAATGACCAAATAAGTGCGAGTTTGGGTGGATTCATCATATTGGCTGTCAATATACATATACTCGCGTAATCGACCGGCCATAAACAGCGACGCCAGTACCACACCGGTAATGACCCCAAATGCCAAATTATGGGTGTAGACGGTGACCGTCACTGTGCTGAGCATGATAATCGTGGCCTGAGGCGGGTTGGTGCGTAAATCTTTAAGGGATTGCCAGTTAAAGGTCCCAATCGACACCATAATCATAATCGCCACCAGCGCGGCCATGGGGACGACCGATAAGTAATCGGCAATAAAAACCACCATAATAAGCAAAAATAACCCGGCGGAAAAGGTTGATAAGCGGCCACGTCCACCAGATTTGACATTAATAATGGATTGACCAATCATGGCACAGCCGGCCATGCCGCCTAATAGCCCGGAGCCAATATTGGCAATGCCTTGGCCTTTACATTCACGACGTTTGTCGCTGTCGGTATCCGTCATCTCATCAATGACTTGCGCGGTCATTAACGATTCTAATAACCCAACTACGGCGATGGCAATCGAATAGGGTAAAATAATCCACAGTGTTTCTAATGTAAGGGGGATGTCCGGCCATAGGAAAATAGGGAGGGTATCGGGCAATTGCCCCATATCGCCGATGGTGCGTACGTCAATATCCAGCGCAATCACCAGCGCCGATAACACAATAATGGTGACCAAAGGAGAGGGGAGCAGGGTGCCGATTTTGGGCACATAAGGAAATAAATAAATAATCGCCAAGCCCAAAGCGGTCAGCGCATAAACATGCCAGGTGACATTGGTCAGTTCAGGTAACTGTGCCATAAAGATCAAAATAGCTAAGGCGTTTAAAAAGCCCACCATGACCGAACGAGAAATAAAACTGATGAGCTGGTGCAGGTTTAAATAGCCGGCAATCACTTGCAGTACCCCCGCCAAAATACTGGCCGCTAATAAATATTGCAAGCCATGGTCTTTAACCAGCGTGACCATCAGTAGCGCAGTGGCAGCCGTAGCAGCTGAAATCATGCCCGGGCGACCGCCAACAATGGCAATAATCACGGCTATGGCAAAAGACGCGTAAAGCCCGATTTTTGGATCCACTCCGGCGATAATGGAAAAAGCAATGGCTTCCGGTATCAGTGCCAATGCAACCACAATGCCCGCTAAAATATCCCCACGGATATTGCCTAACCAGTCTTTTTTGAGTTGAGATAACCGCATATAACCCTTTGTCTATTCGATGAATTTAGGATGTTTTCGTTTAAAAACGAAAAGGGGAAATTATGTGAGACCTTTGCACGAGATGGCTACACGAATAAAAAGGGTTAAATTTTTCCGCATTCTTCTTTCGCGTCCCACTCATGCAAAGGTCTCTATGTCATATAAAAATAATGTAATACTTTGATTTTTGGTAAAAAAATGAGCGCGTATTATGCCGACTCGTGCTTGAAAATGCAAGTTTTCGGAAGGATTTGCGCCTATATAAACATGGATTGCATTAGAATGATGCCTTCTGAACCCTTACTCTGAGGACGCTTATGTTGAGTTCAAACCATATTGCTGTTAACAGTCGGTTGAGTCAGTTGTTAAAACAGCAACTCTTATCTGAGACTTGGCAACATCAATCGGTGGCACAAACGCCAAACGTAATGACGTTATCTCAATGGTGGCTGGCTTGGGAGCAACAACTAATCTTGCAGGCAGATTTGGCGCAATTAGCAACGCTATTGGATGCGCGAAGAATAGCGGCTTTTGAAGCGGAGTTATTGTGGCAAGCGGTGTTGGAAGAGGCAATGCAACATCAGCCCGAGTTGTATTTATTGAATTTAGATGCCACCGCCAAAAAACTTTACCAGGCCTGGTGTTTTTTTAACGAATATGCCTCTGAAACCGCATTAGACTCAGCGTTTAAAACCGCTGAAGTATCGCTTTTTTTAAGTCTAAAAGAATCCTATCAAACGCGACTGATTCAATTAAAACTGTTAGACCCGCCCAGCTTACAAGGTCAACGATTGATGCTACTGGCTGAATTAGCAAGTTCGGTTGAAGGGCGCGCGTTTTATCTGCATGGTTTTGATGAGATACCGCCTTTTGTCCAAAAGTGGATTGACCTTCTGACGGCTCAGGGCGCAAAGATACATGTCCTTGAACCCAATCCCTTGAGCGTGAAACCCTCTCAACAAGTTTATCGCGCGCAAACGCCGGTACAAGAAGCTCAGCAAGTGGCCAATTGGTGTGCGAATACTCTAGAGAAATGGTTGGCGACTTCAGCAAACGCATCTGAAGACGGGGACAATGGCCTGCCCCGTTTAGGGATCGTCGCCCCGAATATCGAAGCGGTTCAGCGAGAATTGACTTGGGCATTGGATGAAACCTTGTATCAGCGTTTTGGGCAAGACTTGCCATTAAAAGTGGGTCGCCGACCGTTTTATAATGTGTCTTTGGGGCAGCCATTGTCTCATGCCCCCATTGTGCAGAATGCTTTACAGACTTTGCAGATTGGCTTGTTAACCCATCAACGTTTGTCTTATGACTTATGGTCAAGTTGGCTCACCGCCCCTTATACACTGGGCGGAGCCTTGCAGCGACAACAAGCCGATGTGACGTTACGGCGCCTACAGTGGGCGAGCTTTGAATGGCCAAAGTTTTTACAGACTATCGACAGCCGATTTAAAGCACCGGATCAGTCTCACCCTTTGCCAAATCAATTGCATTCGGTTTTAAAACGACAAAGTCAGATTAAGCGACCGGCGAAAGTGGGGTTAGAAACCTTTGTTGAGGCAGTTACCGATACCTTAAATGCCTTTCGGTGGGGACAGACCCCACTTCAAAAGTATGAACAATCGCGCGCATTAAGTTCTGTTGAAAAACAGCAGAAGGAGGCTTTTTTAAAAGCCTTAGAGCAGTTCTCTCGGTTTTACTTTAAAGCGCGTAAACAAGCCTGGTCGAGTTGGTTAAGCCATTTTAAACGGCACCTCACAGCCACCTTACATCAGCCGCAAACACAAGGGTGGGTGCCGATTCAAATAATGGGAATGTTGGAAGCAGCCGGGCAATCGTTTGACGCCCTTTGGGTGATGGGGTTGACCGATGAAGCCTGGCCAAGGATGCCCAACCCCAACCCGTTTTTGCCCGTTGGGTTACAGCGTGACTGTCAGATGCCGCACAGTGATGCCCATCGAGAGTTGGTATTTGCACAGGCAGTGACGAAACGGTTGGCTCTATCCGCCGCTGAACAGGTTTGGTCGTATGCCTGCCACAGTGGTGATAAAGCGTTATTGCCTAGCCCTTTGCTGAGTGAAATGGCGAAAGCATCAACGGATTGGCAAAACTACTGTCCGCAGGATTATGTTACTTTGGCTTCCCGCCTTTATCAACAGGCGCCGCCTTTGCAGTGGCTGCTGGATGATCAAGCCCCGCCCTTGCCGTTAAATAGCATTGTGCCGGGCGGAACGGGGGTTTTATTGGCACAAAGCAAATGTCCTTTAATGGCGTTTGTGGATTATCGATTGGGCGCGCGTCGACAACTGGAAACGGTTGAAGAAGGCATGCAATCGAATCATTTAGGCACACTCGTCCATGAAGTGTTAGAGCACTTTTGGCGTGAGGTGAAGACTCAGAATCGGTTATTGATGTTGGACTCTGAAACCTTAGAGTGTCAACTGTCTCAGTTGCTGGAAACGGCTATGTTGCCTTTGCAAAATCATTATGATGGTCACTATTTGAGTTTGGAAAAACAGCGTATTCTTAAACTGATAAATCAGTGGTTAGAATTGGAGCGTTTGCGGCCTTCTTTTGCCGTAGTGGCAACCGAGGCCGAGCATCAACTGACACTGGGCGGTTTGATATTTAATACCAAAATTGATCGAGTAGATGCGTTAAGTGACGCTGCCGGTCAGCTGCTGATTATGGATTATAAAACCGGGCGCGCCAGTAGTAACGAATTGTTTAGTGATCCGATTTTGGCACCCCAGTTGGCGGTGTATAGTCAAGCGTTTGATGTTGATAAAATTGCGGGGTTAGGCTATGGGATTTTGCACAGTGATGATGGGGTAAAACTGGATTTTGTGGTTGCGGAAGAAGGCATGCTACCGGATAAACCCCGGCAAAAAGTCTTTAGTCAACTGTCGCAAAAAACCGGTGGTGACTTTGAGGGGCAGGCCTGGGAAGATTTTTTATGGGGGTTACGAGAAGCGGTTGCTGATTTGGCGAGCCAATTGCAACAAGGCTGGGCGGCCATGGATTATCACAATGAACAGGATGTGCAATATGCCGCCGGCCGGCTGGCTTTGCGATTACCGGAGGCGCAATGGCAAAGAGCTTCATGGAATCTTGACAAGGAAATCGAACAATGAATATATCGAGCATAAACCCCTTGCAGCAGTGTCAGCCTGATCCCACATTACCGGATGGCGAGGCACGATTTGAAGCCATTTACCCCGGTCAGTCTTTTATTGTGCAAGCCCCGGCCGGTTCCGGCAAGACGGCACTGCTGATGCAACGATTTTTGGCGTTATTGTCTCAAGTGGACTTTCCGGAGCAGGTGGTGGCGATGACCTTTACTAAAAAAGCGGCGGCAGAAATGCGAAACCGTATTTTAGAGGCATTACAGTTTGGTTGTTCCCCCTTAGCGAAGCAGGCAAGCGTATTTGATCAAAATACCTGGCAGTTAGCCCAAGCCGCTTTACAGAACAATGCGCAACGTGATTGGCAGTTGCTGGCTAACCCGAATCGATTACGGATTCGCACCTTGGATGGTATGAATGGTTACTTGGTACAACAGATGCCATTATTGTCTAGGCTGGGCGTCCAACCGCAAATAGCGGATCAGCAAGATCAGTTGTATGCTCAGGCGGCGCGCGCTGCTTTAGAGGATGCGGAGGCCACCGAAGCCAGCGCTGAATTATTGCAATTGGTGAATGGCAAGTTGACCACGGCTGTATCTCTTTTGGTGTCAATGCTCAAAAAACGAGATCAATGGATGCGCGTGTTATTGCCCTATGAAGGCGATGACCAGAAGACTTCAGCAAGCGCGCGCCTAGCATTGCAAGCAGGGGTTGCCGATTTGGTGATGCAAGAAAAGCAAGCGGCACTGGTGGTTTTAAATCCGGTTTTGTCAGGATTACAAGGGTTAGGATGCTATGCTGAATGGGCTTTATCCAATGGGGTTGATGAGTCGTTGGCAGCGAGGTTAAGCGTGTTGGTTGATTGGTCTCAATCCAATGCACCTTTGAAGGTGTCAACGGATTTAGCGGTTTGGCGGGCTTTGGCAGCTTGGTTGTTGACAAAAGAGGGCAGTTGGCTGAAAACCGTCAATAAAAACAAAGGATTTCCGGCCGGAAAAGGAGAAAATAAAGCCAATAAAGAGGCTTTTCTGGCGGTATTGGCTGAGGTGAGTTTGGCCGATTTTCAAGGGAAGGCCGCGGCTGCTTTACAGCAAATCAGTCAATTGCCGGATATCGAGTACCGTGATGCGGATTGGCAACGCTTACAGAATTTAATTCGATTATTGCGACGTGCAGTGGCGCATTTGAGCGTGGCGTTTCAACAAGCTGCTCAAACAGATTTTATCGAAGTGGCACAAGCGGCGACAAAAGCCTTAGGCGAAGCGGAAAACCCAACCGATTTGGCGCAACAGTTGGACTATCAGTTAAAACATTTATTGATTGATGAATTTCAAGATACCAGTGTCGGCCAATATGAGTTGGTCAAAAAACTGGTGGCGAGTTGGACAGCAGAGGATGCGCATACGATCTTTATTGTCGGTGATCCGATGCAATCTATTTATCGGTTTCGAGAAGCTGAGGTGGGCAATTTTTTGGAAGCTTGGCAAGGTCAATTGGGACAAGTGCCCTTAAAAGCTTTGAATTTGACGGTTAATTTTCGTTCAAGCGCCGGCCTGGTGAATTGGGTGAATCAAACTTTTAAGCAGGTCTTTCCCGCTAAAAATCAATTGGCATTAGGTGGGGTTTGCTATGCCAAGGCGATAGCACAGGATGTTGACCCGGAAACAGCAGACATCCATCATTGCGTGAAGACGCATTGGCGTTTAGCGGCTTCAAAAACACAAGAAGTGGATGAAGTGGTGACGCTGATTCAACAAAGATTACAAGCCGATGATTTTAGCGACCAGGCGGTTATCGGGGTGCTGGGTCGCAGTCGAGGTCATCTGATGCCGATTGCTTCGGCGCTAAAGCAGGCGGGGATTGCGTTTCGAGCGGTAGACTTGGAAGTTTTAAAAGACCGTCAGGAAATTCAAGATTGCCAAGCCTTGACGCGTGCCTTGTTACATCTTGGCGATCGGCCTGCGTGGATAGCGTTGCTTCGTTCACCGCTAATCGGATTGAGTTTGGCGGATTTAAGTTATTTATTAACTGAAAATGGTCGGCCGACATCGGGCACGGTTTGGCAGCGGCTGGAAGCTTTTGAGGGTCAAAACCGCCAAAAAAATGACCAGGCCTGGTCAGATTGGGCTGACAAAATTAGCGCTGAAGGGCAGGCGCGACTTGCCGAAACCTTACCGATTTTACAGCACGCTTTACAAACCAAAGGTGCGGTTGCCTTGGCGGTATGGTTGCGTCAAACTTGGTTGGCGCTCGATGGGCCACAAACCTTGATGGATGCCGGTTGTTTGCAAAATGTGGATGCTTATTGGCAAAGGCTGGCGGAGATGGCGGATGAGGCAACTCGGCAGCAACAAGGCGGTAGTATTTCTATTACGGCTTTAGAGGAAACCCTCGCTGAGCTTTATGCGTTGCCGGATACGTCACCGGAATCTCGGTGGGTAGAACTCATGACCATGCATAAATCTAAAGGGCTAGAGTTCGATACGGTGATTTTACCCTGTTTGGGACGCAAACCGAGAAATGATGATATTCCGTTAATGTCTTGGCTGGCATTTAAAAGCGCTCAAAAAGAACAATTGGTGATTGCGCCTTTGCAACAAAAAGGCAAGGCGAACACCGCTAAACCCGGCTTGGTGGAGCTGATTAAGCGCTATGAAGACCAAAAGCAGGACTATGAATTAGCCCGTTTATTATATGTGGCTTGCACGCGTGCAAAACGGCAATTACATTGTTTTGGCTCGGTGAATGTTACGGATAAAATATTGGCTGGAGAGACTGAATTAAACCCCGCGCAAAAGAGTTTATTGGCTTGTTTATGGCCACTGGAAAAAGCTAACTTTGAAGCCTTGTTGCCGGGTTTTCATGCGGCTGATAAAGATCATACGCTTGAGAAGGCGCCCGTCAAAATCTCTCGGTTGCAGGCAAATCGGCAAGGATTTTGGCAGCAACAACCGCCCGCTTTAATTCAAGAGCAGTTGCCGGCAACAGAAAAACCGCCTGCAACTGAGTCTGAAGGCGGTTCACCTGAGTTGAGTGCTTTCGCAATATCCGCTTCCGAAGCAGAAATGGTTAAAGCCGTTGGGGTTTGGGTGCATCAAGTGTTAGAGCAATGGGCCAAGGATAATCAACGGATTCCTTCGCTCGATGGGTTGTTGGCAGAGCGCTCACGCCATCAATTTGGTTTGATGCAGCTCGGATTGCGCGATCCGCTTTTGAATTTGGCAATAGATAGGGTGATGCAATCATTGCAGAATGTGCTTCAGAATACTCAAGTGATGTGGGCACTGCGTTCCGATCATTTAGAGGCGGCTGCCGAGTGGCCATTAAGTTCGCTGGAAAAAACATCACAAGGGGGTGTTCAGTCCAATCATATTGTTGATCGTACCTTTGTGGATGAAACGGGTATGCGCTGGATTATTGACTACAAAACCAGTTATTTTCCATTAGAGGAAAGTGGTGAGAAGCGTGCGGCTGAGTTGGCGGTATTTGTGGAGAAGCAGGTGGTGGCTTATCGAGATCAATTGCAGCGGTATGGTGATTTGTTTGATGCATTAGAAACACGACCACAGAAGTGGGTTTTGTATTTTACGCATCTAGATCAATGGGTTGAGGTGGCTTAAAATCCATCGGTGCTAAAGGCGTTTTGTATCCAATTAGGTTGAGTTTGTTGCGCTTCAAAGGTGATAACATCAAACCGTTGTGGCTGGTTTTGATAGTGCGGGTGTTTGATTAAATAGACCTGAGCACACTTGATGAGTCGGGCTTGTTTTTGGGTGGAAACGAATTCGCTGGCATAACCGTATTGCACCGATTGACGGTATTTAACTTCAAAGAAAATCAACGTTTTTTGCGCATCCAATCCAATTAGGTCGATTTCACCGCCTTTAATGCGAAAGTTCTGCTCAAGCAGTTGAATGCCTTGTTGTTGAAGCCACTGAGCGGCTAGCTGTTCTTTTTGCTGCCCGGTTTGGTGGCTGAGCTTGGACATGATGGTTAAGGTGTGCCGGATGGGTTGGGAAGGTGTAGCGGTACGGCTTGGCCACGCGCATTGTAGCGCGCCCAAATGAACAGATGGTCAACTTCGCGATCTTGTATTTTCAGACGCCCGGTGACGCCGTTATTTAAACAAAGCCCCGAGTCTAGCCGATTTAGGTTTTGAACTAGGGTTAGGCTGTCCCAGCCATAGGCTTCAAACGCGGTTTCGACACTAACCGGGAGAATTGCAGCTGGAAGGGTTGGAAAAATAAGCCCGGCCAGGTCTGGGTTGAGAGGTGTTTGAAACAGTTGTGAAGGGGTAATTTTGGATGTGCCATAAGTTGGCAGATTGAGGTCAAAAAATTCAAATTGGGGTTTAAAAACGGCCAATCTTCGTTCATTTCCAACTAATACGATGGCGTCTAAATCTTGGCGCAATCTTGGAGTAAATTGCAGGTTTTGACCAAATAGCCAGCGTAAATTGTTATTGCGTTCTTGGCTTTGTTTTTCGTTGATTAAACTGCCCAGCGCTTGGCGCAAATTGGGGTTGCGAGCCGGATAGGTTTTTAAGATGGCGGTTTGATTGCGGTTTTGGCTTTGTTGATGCCAACCAAATAAAATATCCTGCGCCAGCCGTGTGTCGGCATCCATGGTGCTGCTTAAAATACCAATACGTTGAAAGTTTTGATGGCAGAGCTGTTGGTTGATTTGATGCGCCTCAGATTCCGACTTGAAATTGAATTGCCAAATCGATGGGAGATCAACTTGGTTGAGCGCCAGCACATTTTTGGGCGCGAGAGGCGTGAGCTGCTCTATGGCAGTTTTGCGTAAAGGTCCGATAACCCATTCAGCGCCTTGCGCCATAGCAGTTTGATATAGCGATTGAATTTGTGTGAGGTCGCTACTGTCGTAAAAATCAAATTCGAGTGCCGATTTTTGGTGTTTGAGTTGTTGAAAATGGTTTTTCAAAATGCCGTTGCGAATTTGATGGCTGATGCCGGCATATTGTCCTGTAAAAGGGAGCAGGATGGCAATCCGGGTGACGGGGTTTCTGTGGTTGAGTTGGGTTAATAAGGCAGGTAACAGATGATAATTATATAGCGCTGTTGGGTCATCAAGGCTAAAGTCTTGCCAGTCTTTTAGGCGCTGTTTTTGCCAGATGGGGTGCTGTTGAGTGATTTCGGCAAACGTCGTCCAGTTGGCAAGCGTTGGAGATTGTTCAGCGAGTTCTATTAGTGTTGATGCGGGGAGGTGTTTTAAGCTGTGCCAAATTTGAAACTCGATAGCGGCTTGGTTATCTTCATCGCTGAGGTGCCATAATTGTTGACTGAACTGGATAAATTCTGCCCAGGCCTGGGTCTTTTTAGCCAGTAAGGCCTTGCGTTCAAGGGTGGCTATTTGGTGTTTCTGGGATTCTTTTTCAGAAATCTTAGGGGGTTCTATTTCTGTTGCAGGTATTTCGGACTGCGACGGTACGGGCTTAGGGGCCGTGCTACAGGCGGATAGCCCTAAAAAACTGCATAAAATGATAATTGTGGCAATGGATTGATACATTTGAAACCATGTGTATAGAATAGTGAAGTCACTGATGCAGGTCATTATAACGATAAATGACCCAAAGTTGGTATTGAATTGATGAGAGAAAATCATGCAAAAAAATAATATGAATTCGGGTTCGGATGGATGCTCAGAAACCATTGACTTAAATAATGATGCTGAAGGTGGGGTACTTTATATTGTTGCCACACCGATTGGCAATTTAAAAGATATTACCTTGCGAGCGCTGGATGTTTTGGCTGCTGTAGACTGGGTTGCGGCTGAAGATACGCGTCATTCAAAACGATTGTTGCAGCATTATGCGTTGCATAAGCCGATGTTGAGTTTGCATGATCATAATGAAATGGATCGTCGGCATGAATTATTACAAAAATTGAAAAGGGGCGAAAAAGGGGCGTTGATTTCTGATGCCGGTACGCCATTGATCAGTGATCCCGGTTATCATTTGGTGAATTTATTGCGTCAAGAAGGCATTCGGGTGGTGCCGATTCCGGGGGCTTCTGCTTTTGTCAGTGCGTTGTGTGCGGCGGGTTTGCCGACGGATCGATTTGCATTTGAAGGGTTTTTACCCGCTAAAAAAAACAAACGCTTATTGGCCTTAGAAGCCTTGTGCAATGAACCTAGAACCTTGGTGTTTTATGAGTCGCCTCATCGGTTATTGGACAGTTTGGCCAGTTTTCAAGCGGCTTTTGGTGACGATAAACAAATGGTGGTGGCTAAGGAAATTACCAAACAGTTTGAGCAGTTTCAAAGGGGGACGGTGAGCGAAATTTTGCAGTATTTTAACGCGCACCCGAGTAAGGTTCGGGGAGAGTTTGTGTTGATGGTAAAAGGTGACTCCGCCAATGACTCGGAAAAGTCAAAAAGTGAGTTGGGTGAAAAGATTGATTCGGCAATCTTGGTCTTATTAAAACAAGGCCTGCCAGTCAAGCAGATTGCTGAAATTGTATCGCAATGGCAAGACGTTAAAAAGAAAGCGGTTTATGAGCGAACCTTGACGCTTAAATCCATTTAAATTACCGGTAAATGGATTGCTTCGCCTTCGGCTCGCAAAGACCCTAATTCCCGTCATTGCGAGGAGCAAAGCGACGTGGCAATCCACCCCCACCCTGTCATTGCGAGGAGCGCAGCGACGTGGCAATCCATACCCCCCTGTCATTGCGAGGAGCAAAGCGACGTGGCAATCCACCCCTACCCTGTCATTGCGAGGAGCAAAGCGACGTGGCAATCCATACCCACCCCGTCATT